>SKLC01000058.1 GCA_007123425.1 Nitriliruptoraceae bacterium | reverse complement strand
CGGGCTAGGGCCGGCGACCTAGCCTCGACCAGCGGGCTCGCCTGTCCCACGGCCGTCACGGTGCGCAGGCGGGCAGTGCATGACCGATGCGGCCTCGAGGTCCTCAAGTCATCGCCGGCGTCCCCCGATGGTGGCCGTAGGGGTTCGGGGCACCGCCTCGGATGAGTGCTGGTTACGTGTGATGGAGGTAGTCGTGAACGTCATGCTCGAGACGCGTCCGCGCACGAGCCGTGCCGTGCTCGCGGGGCTCGTGGCGCTTCTCGCTCTGGTGGCCGCGGCAGCGCTGTCGGCGCTGCCCGCCCACGCGAGCTCGACGCTGACCGTGACCACCACCGCGGACGGCGCGCTCGCGCACGCGGGCGTCGAGTGCCCCGCTGTCAGCGGCAACGAATGCACGCTGCGCGCCGCCGTGCAGACCGCCAACGCCGACGCGGACGTCGGGGTGATCGAGGTGCCCGCCGGCACCTACGAGCTCACCTTCGTGCCGGCGGACAACGAGGCAGCCAGCGGTGACCTCTTCCTCGACAGTGCCGACGTACGGATCGAGGGTGCGGGAATGGGGGAGACGATCGTCGACGCCGGCTGGCGTGCTGATGGCTCGGATGACGGCATCGAGGACCGGGTGTTCCGCATCGACGGCGGCGAGGTGACCATCAGCGACCTGACTGTCACCGGGGGGAACACCCGGTCCGCTGACAGCGGTCAGCTTCGGTATGGCGGCGGGGTGTTCGCCACCCGTGGTGCTGTCCTCACCCTCGACCATGTCGAGATCTCGGGCAACCGTTCAGCCGGCAGCAACTCCGGTGGTGGCGGGTTGGCCACGCAACACGGAAGCACCGAGGTCACGATCGTCGACAGCGAGATCACCGACAACGAGGTCGCCTCGTGGGACGGCGGCGCGCTGCGGCTCAGCTCCACCGGCGCCACCCACACCATCGTCAACACCGTCATCGCCGGTAACGACGCTGCCCGTGACGGCGGCGCGATCTTCCTCGAGCAGGGACACGTGGACATCGACGCCTCCTCGATCGTCCACAACACCGCGCAGGAAGCGGGTGGTGGCCTCTACGCCTACAACGAGACAGTCGCGTCACTGACCAACACGACCGTCTCGTCGAACACGACCGACGGAGGCCCGACTTCGGGCAGCGGCGCGGTCCACGTGGCCGACACCGGCAGCGTGGCCGCCCTCACAAACGCGACGGTCGCCTGGAACGACGGGGCTGCCGCGATCTTCGCCGACGACGCTGAGATCGACGTCGCGAACTCGATCGTGGACCACACTGGTCTCGCGTGCGATGAGGCCAATGGCTCGATCATCACCTCGGGGGGCCACAACCTCGTCACCGACGGCAGCTGCGGCTTCTCGGCCTCCGGTGACATCGAGAATGGGCAGTCGGGCCTCCTGCCGCTCACTCAGGACGACCTCCCCGTGCACGGTATGACCGTGTACAGCGATGCACGCGACGCCGGCCCCAGCGACCCCGCCGACCACCCGGCCACCGACCAGCGTGGTGTCGAGCGTCCGCAGGGGGCCGCATCCGACATCGGCGCGGTCGAGCTCGAGCACGCGCAGCTGAGCGGCAGGGTCGACGTGGAGGTTCCCGGCGACAACCCGCCGCTTGCCGGAGCGACGGTGGAGCTCATCCACGCCCCGTCCGGCTCCACCGTCGAGACGGCCGCCACCGACAGCGACGGGGAGTACAGCTTCGGTGAGGTTGCGCCCACGGACTTCACCATCGAGTACAGCGCCAACGGCTACGACCCCGACACCCGCAGCTGGCTCCCCGTCGAGGGCAGCCGGACGAGCATCGTCCTGCCGCTGACGCCGACCGCCACCGCCGACCTCGGCGTCGAGGTCGCCGACACCGACGGCACCGCGATCGAGGATGCGACGGTGACCATCGCGCCCGTCGACATCGATCCGGTCGACTGGGACGGCACCGCCGAGGAGACCGACGCCACCGGCGCGGTGAGCTTCGACGGGGTACCCGCCGGGACCTACGACATCCACGTCGATGCCGCCGGCTACCAGTCCGCCGTCGAGACCAGCCTCCTGCTCCACGACGGCGCCAGTGACACGATCGGGTTCGACCTCGCGCCGGCCCCCGCGGAGACGTACCGGATCGCCGGTGACGACCGCGTGGCGACCGCCGCGGAGATCGCCGTCGAGACCTTCGACCAGGCCGACACCGCGCTGCTGGCCACGGGGCGGGACGCCGCAGACGCGCTGACCGCAACCCCGTTGGCCGCGGCCGTCCAGGGTCCGCTGCTGCTCACCCTCGGCACGGAGGAGATCGAGGACGACGTCACCGCCGCCCTCGACGAGCTCGCCGTCGACGAGGTCATCATCATCGGCCAGACCGCCGCGGTCCCGACGTGGGTGGCCTCCGATCTCGGTGACGCCGGCTACGACGTCGAGCGGGTCGGCGGCGCGAACCGCTACGAGACCGCGGCATTGATCGCCGGTGAGATCGAGAGCCACAGCGGCCCGTTCGATGACGCGCTGCTCGCGGCCTCGAGCTCGAGCGACCCTGCGGTCGGCTGGCCCGATGCGCTGTCCGCCGGCAGCTACGCGGTCACCGGGGGGCTCACGCCCGTGCTGCTCACCCACCCGGAGGTGCTGCCCGACGACACGGCTGCGGTGCTCGACGGGCTCGATCTGGTCGAGATCGTCGGCGGTCCGGTCGCGGTCAGCGACGACGTGGCCACCGACGTCGGGGACCTTGCGAGCGCCGTCGACCGGATCGCCGGCGCCGACCGGTACGAGACCAGCATCGCGCTCGCGCAGGCGGCGGTCGACGAGGGCGCCGACAGCGACCACGTGTGGGCTGCCACCGGCACCAACTGGCCCGATGGGCTGGCGGCGGGTGCCGCGACGGTCGACGGCGGCGGGGTGCTCGTCCTGGTCGACGGCATCGATCCCGACCGCGGCACGGTGACCCACGACTGGCTCGCCGACGAGCAGCCACAGGTGGTCCGCGTCGCCGGCGGTCCCGCGGCCGTCAGCGGGGCGGTGTTCGACCGCATCGACGACCGCTAGCGCGCGCACGTGTCCACACCGACGTCGGGTCCCGTCGTGCCACGGTGCGCGGTGGGACCCGACGTGGCCGCAGGACGCGTCCGGGCAGCGGCCGGGCGACGAGGCAGGCGGCGGCCCGGCCGACGTCGGTTCGGGCGACGGGGTCCGCGTGATCAGTAGAGTGCGCCGCTGCCAGGCATCGGCCTGACCGCGGATCGCGACGGGGCATCGTGACCGCGGGACGACGGCGACGACAAGGCAGGGGCATGGGGACGACACGACGCGTACGGAACCGGGCAGTGCTGGCTGTCGCGGCGCTGGTGGCGACGGCGTGCGGCGGGGCCGAGGTCGACGAGCTGATCCCGTCGGCCGATCCGCAGGACGCCACCGGGGATGCGGACGAGCCACCCGGATCCAGCGACGACGCCACAGCAGCGGCCGACGACGCCGCAGCCGCCGACGACCTCGACGGCGCGGCGTCGCGATCCGCGGACGACCACGCCGATGGGGCCGCGGAGGGCAGCGGCGACGACAGCGATGCGGCGAGCGCCGCGGAGGTTGAGGACGACGAGCCCGGCGTGGCGGTGTGCACGTCGGACGACACCCAGCTCTCGCCGGGGGTCCCCGATGCCGCCACGCGCGTCGAGCAGGCCAGCGGAGACCTCACCGGTGACGGGATCGACGACACGGTGGCCACCTACGCGATCGGTGAGGGCGACGACGCCGTGTTCCTGCTGCGGGTGGAGACCGCCACCGGCTACGTGGTGGAGGCCAGCCTCGACGACGCCGCCGCGATGGCGCCCGTGGGACCGCTCGGCGTCGCCGATGTCGGCCCGGCCCAGGGCGTGGCCATGGTCGTGGAGGCGAGCGGCGCCGCAGGGGTGAACGTGGCGCTGTGGGGCCTGCACGACCACGGCGAGGGCGCCTGTGCGCTGCGTCCGGTCACGGTTCCCGACCACACCGTCGAGCGGACCTTCGGCGTGGGTGGCACCACCGGCCACGCGTCGGGCCTGCGCTGCGAGGACGTCAGCGGCGACGGCGGGGACGAGCTGGTGGTCGTCACCGCCGAGCGCGCCGACGACGGCTACGACTGGCGCGAGACGGCCTGGCGCTGGCCGGGGGCCGGCGCGCTGGAGCACGTCGCGACCGACGAGGGCAGCGTCGCCGAGCTCGAGGAGCTCGACGGGGGGCTGGGGCTCGGCTGCCCCGGGGTCGAGGCGCCGTAGCCACCGGCGGACGCCGGACGCGAGCGGTGGACAGGGGAGCTGGCATGCACGAGCGACGCACGAAGGTTCGACGGCTGCGGATCGCGCTGGGGGCGCTGGCCGTGGTCGCGCTGGTGGTCACCGGGTCGCTGGGTGGCGTGGCCACGGCGCTGGGCTGGGACGGCCTGCTCTCGCCGGGCCCGTCGTGGGACGATCGCTGGACGATCACCTCGATGGAGGTCACCGGCACCCTGCGCGACGACGGGACGCTGGAGGTCGTCGAGGACGTCGAGGTCGTCTGGCACGAGCCCCGGCGCGGCTTCATCCGCGACATCGACCGCTCGGGGCCCGGGGGCGAGCTCGCCGTCTCCGACGTCGAGGTCACCTCGCGGACCCAGGACGAGGTGTGGTTCGAGGTGCGACGCGACGAGATCGAGGAGCACGACTCGGTGCACCTCGGGGAGGAGCACGACCACCGGCCGCTGGGGGAGGACCACTATCGCGTCGCCTACGTCCTCGACGGGCTGCTGGTCGAGGTCGACGGGATCCCGACCCTGCGCTGGGACACCTTCGGCGACCAGTGGGAGACGCTGATCGAGCAGGCGACGGTGGCGCTGGAGCTGCCGGCGGGCGACCACGCGCTGTCGTGCGTAGTGGGCGCAGCCGGGCAGGCCTTCGCGTGTGACGGAGCCGGGCCGAGCTGGCAGGCCGAGGACCTCCGGCCGGGCCGGTCGATGACGGTCCAGGCGGAGCTGGAGCCGGCGGCCCTGGATGTGGCGGGACTGCCGTCGGAAGACCTGGGCGAGCTGGAGGCCTTCGACACGTTGGCGCTGCGGCGCATCGCCCTGATCGCCGCGCTCACCGTGGCGGCGTCCCTGCCGCTGCTGGGCACGATCGGTACGCCGGGGACCTGGCGCCGCCGCCAGCGGGCCCAGCAGCGTGTCGAGACCACCGGCCCCACCTACGCGCCCCCGCGCGGGATGCGGCCGCTGACCGCTGCAGTGCTCGCCGCCGGCGAGGTCAGCGGCAGCAAGGACGACCAGCTGTTCGCCGCCTGGCTGGTGGATGCGCAGCAGCGCGGGCTCATCGCGGTCGAGCCGAAGTCCAAGGGCTTCCGCGCCCGAGCTGCCGAGGGGACGCCGGACAGCGAGGCGGAGGCAGCGGCGGTGCGAGAGCTGACCGCCGGCGACGGGTGGGCCACGTGGGACTCGTCGACATCGCAGTCCCGGGCCCGCAAGCTCGAGCGGGCCTGGCAGGGGCTGCGACGTCACCACCACGCCGAGGCCGGCGTGCCGACCAACGTCGCGGGCCGCCCCGGCCTGCTCGGCGGCATCGGGCTGGTCATCGGGCTGCTGGTGGCATGGCAGCTGTGGGACCTCACCGAGCTGGGCGGTCTCGCGGTGGGCCTGGGGGTGCTCGGCGCCTGGGCGTCGTCCACGTCGACCGACCGGACGCTGCGCACCGCCGTGGCCGAGTTCGACGACGCCCAGGTGGAGACCTGGCGCGAGGTGGAGGGGTTGCGCCGCTTCGTCGCGGAGGCGCACGCGGACCAGATCAGCGGGGTGGCCGACGACCCGGCCATCCCGATCGGCGACCCGTTCCTCGAGCTGCTGCCGTGGGTGATTGCCTTCGGGTACGGCGAGCAGTGGGCGGAGCGCTTCGACGCCCAGCTCCGTGCCGCCACCGAGCGCCACGCCGTGTATGCCCCGGTCCGCTCGCGCGACATCCGCCGCGTCCGGGGGGCGGCCAAGCCGAAGTCCAGCTCGAGCGGCTCCGGCGGCCGCTCCGGTGTCGGCTCCGGCGGGGGTGGTGGCGGCGGCCGGTCCCGCTGACTGCGGCGAGGCACGCAGCGCCCGCCTCGCCGTCGAACATCGCCCGGCTCCGCCCGGGGAGGCGGTCAGCGCGCGTCGTCGTAGAGGTCGCCGACCAGCTCCGGGAAGCGCTCGAGCACGGTGGCCCTGCGCATCTTCTGCGTGGGAGTGACCTCGCCCGTGTCGACGGTCCACTCGACGGGGACGATCGTCCAGCGCTTGACCTGCTCCGGACGGGACAGCTGCGCGTTGGCCGCCATCACGGCCCGCTCGACCTCAGCGGAGACCTCGGGGTCGTTGGCGGCCTCGCCGATGCTCGCCCATGTCCGCGTGCGACGCTGCGACCACTCCTGGAGGCCCTCGGCGTCCAGCGCGATCAGCGCGCTCACGTAGGGACGGGCGTCCCCGATCGCGCAGACCTGGGAGATGATGGGCGAACGGGTCCGGATGGCGTCTTCGATGATGGCGGGCGCGATGTTCTTCCCGCCGGAGGTCACCAGCAGGTCCTTGCGACGGCCGGTGATCCGCAGATAGCCGTCCGCGTCGAAGGCGCCGAGATCGCCGGTATGCAGCCAGGTGCCCTCCAGCACCTCGCGCGTGGCCTCGGGCCGATCGTGGTAGCCCGCGAAGACGTGGGGCCCGCTGACGAGCACCTCCCCGTCGTCGGCGATGCGAACCTGCGTGCCGGGCAGCGGGAAGCCCACGGTGCCCGGCCGGGGCAGGCCGGGGCGGTTGCAGGCGACCACGGCAGTGGTCTCGGTGAGGCCGTAGATGTCGAGGACCTCCAGGCCCAGCCCGGCGAAGAAGCGCATCAGCTCCGGGTCGAGCGTGGCGGCACCCGAGGCGACGTGGACGATGCGGTCCAGCCCCAGGCCATCGCGGATCTTCGCCAGGACCAGCCGGTCGAGCAGCGCGTGCTGCAGCCGCAGCGCCAGGGGCACGGGCTCGCCCGCCAGCCGCAGCTCCGCGCGCCGGCGGCCGATGGCCACGGCGCGCTCGGCCAGGCGCCGCTTCGCGTCCGGCCGCGTGTCGGCGATGCGCTCCAGTAGGCGGGTGTGCACCTTCTCCCACACACGGGGCACGCCGAACAGCAGGTGCGGGCGTGCCCCCTGCAGCGTCTCGACCAGCTGGGCGATGTCGCGCACGAAGTACACGGTCAGCGCCCGTCCGATGGCGAGGTAGTGGGAGACCACGCGCTCGGCGATGTGGGCCAGCGGCAGGTAGGAGATGACCCGGTAGCCGACCTGCAGGTCGAAGAGCGTGGGCAGCGCCGCGAGCTGGTAGAGCACGTTGCGGTGGGTCACCATCGCGCCCTTGGGCGGGCCGGTGGTGCCGGAGGTGTAGATCAGCGTGGCGGTGTCGTCCGGTCGCAGCGCGTGGCGGATCCGCGCCAGCTCGGCGTGGTCCTCCGCTGCCGGGTGCTCGCCCAGCTCGCGGACCTGCTCGAGGGAGACCACGCCGTCGGGCAGCTCGCCCTCGGGCGGGTCGAGGACGATCAGCGTGTGCAGGCCCTCGACCTGCTCGCGCACGCCGAGCCAGCGCTCGAGGAGCGCCTCGTCGTCCACGACGCCGATCACGGCGCCGCTGTCCCCGGCGACGTGGATCAGCTGCTCGTCCGCCATCGTCACGTAGACCGAGGTCGGCACCCCGCCGGCGAGCAGGGTCGCCACGTCGAGCAGCACGTGCTCGGGCCGGTTGGTCAGGGCCAGGGCGAGGTGCCCGCCAGGCTCCAGGCCGAGCCGCCGCAGCCCCACCGCCAGCGCGGTGGCCTCGCGGCGGTAGCCATCCCAGCTGCGGACCACGAGGCCGTCGGCGGTGCGTTCCACCAGCGCCGGGGCGTCCGCGTGGGCGTCGCACGTCTCATGGAAGACGTCGACGAGCGTCCGCCCCTCGATCTGTGCCAGCAGTGTCTCCCTGCGCGTCTCCGACATGGTCCGTCAGCTCCTCGTCTCCCGATCCCCCCCAAGCAGACCCCCTCGCGGCTCGGAGCGGTAGGGCAGTCCGTCCCGTCGTCGGCGACACGGGGACCTTGGTCACTGGCGGGTGGGCACCACCCCCGGGATACTCGAGGCTCGAGGTTGCCGGACCGGCCGCGTGCCACGGACGCGCCGCGCGACGGGGTTCGCTCATGCCGCAGACCGCCCACCACCAGGACGACACACCGAGCGCGGTGCCCGGGCGTGAGCCCCCACGGCTGCGCGCTGACGGCCCCGCCCGGTGGCGCATCGACCGCACCGGGGACATGCGCGTGCCCGGGGTCGTCTACGCCTCGGAGCAGCTGCTGCCCGACCTGCACGACGACCGCAGCCTCGAGCAGGTCGCCAACGTCGCGACCCTGCCCGGGATCGTGGAGGCCAGCTACGCGATGCCCGACGTCCACTGGGGCTACGGCTTCCCGATCGGCGGGGTAGCGGCCACCGACGTCGCCGCCGGCGGGGTGGTCTCGCCGGGCGGGGTCGGCTTCGACATCTCCTGCGGCGTGCGCCTGCTGGCCGCGCCCCTCGCGGAGGGCGAGCTGGCCGACGACCTCGGCGCGCTCATGGACGCCCTGGCCGCCGCCACGCCGAAGGGGATGGGCCGTGGGGCGGTCTGGCACGTCACCGACCGTGGCGAGTTCGACCGGATCCTCGTCGACGGCGCCGCCTACGCCGTCGCGCGCGGCTACGGCGAGCCGGCCGACCTCGAGCGTTGCGAGGACGGCGGCCGGCTCGAGGGCGCCGACCCGGCGCAGGTCAGCGAGCGCGCACGCAAGCGCGGGGCCGGCCAGGTGGGCTCGCTGGGGTCGGGCAACCACTTCCTCGAGGTGCAGGTCGTCGACCGCGTCCTCGACCCCGCCGTGGCCCAGGTCTTCGGGCTCGCGCCGGGGCAGGTGTGCGTGATGATCCACTGCGGCTCGCGCGGCCTGGGCCACCAGATCTGCTCCGACCACGTACGGGTGATGCGCGAGGCCATGCCCCGCCACGGCATCCGCGTGCCCGATCCGCAGCTCGCCTGCGCGCCGGTCGACTCCTCCGAGGGCGAGGCCTACCTCGGGGCCCTGGCCGCCGCGGCCAACTACGCACGGGCCAACCGGCAGCTGCTCACCGAGGCCACGCGCGACGCCGTGGCCAGCGTCACCGGATGCCGTGACCTGCGGCTGGTGTACGACGTCTCCCACAACCTGGCCAAGCTCGAGACGCACGTGATGGACGGTCGAGCGCGTCGGCTGTGCGTGCACCGCAAGGGCGCGACGCGGGCGTTCCCGGCCGGATCACCGGAGCTGCCGGAGGACCTGCGGTCGGTGGGGCAGCCGGTGCTGCTCCCCGGCTCGATGGGCACCGCCTCCTACGTCCTGTGCGGGCAGGACCCCGGCGGCGCCTTCTCGTCGGCCGCCCACGGTGCGGGCCGGCGCATGAGCCGGCACGAGGCGAAGCGACGGGGGCACGGCGGCTCGGAGCTGCGCGACGACCTTGCGCGCGTCGGCATCGAGGTCCGCGCCGGCTCCCTGCGCGACCTCCCGGAGGAGGCGCCGCAGGCCTACAAGGACGTCGAGGAGGTGGTGCGCGCCTGTGAGACGGCGGGCCTGAGCCGGCGGGTGGCGCGCCTGCGGCCGGTCGGGGTGGTGAAGGGATGACGCCGACCTCCACCCACCGGGGCCACCTGCTGCGGGCCCACACCGCCGACGAGATCATCGAGGCCTGGGGCCCCACGCGCGAGGCCTGCCTCGAGGAGGCGGCGCTGGCGCTGGTGGACAGCATCGCGGAGGTCGAGCACGTCCCCTGGTGGTGGCACCGCGAGGTGTCGTTGACCGGCAGCGACGAGGAGCTGGTGGTCTCGCTGCTCGAGGAGATCATCTTCCACCTCGACACGGACGACGCCATGCCGGTGCTGGTGCAGGTCCACCCCCACGGTGACGAGGTGCAGGTGCACCTGTGGATGACCGACCTGCACCGGGTGACCGCGAGAGGCGCCGCCCCCAAGGGGGTCTCCTACTCCGGGACGTGGATCCACGAGGAGGCGCCGGGCCGCTGGCGGTGCCTGGCCACCGTCGACGTCTGACCTCCGGCACGGGCGCGGCCGGCGGGGGCAGGCTCGTCCGCCGTGCGACTACGCGAGCCCCCGTGCGTCGGCCAGCGCCCACAGGTGGCCGATGCGACGCGACTCCGCCCGGACCGCGCGGCGTCCACGCTCGGTCAGCGCGAATGCCCGACGCCGGGACGCCGGCGGGTCGTCGGAGGTGACCTCGGCCACCCACCCGTCGGCCGCCATGCGCTCGACGACCCGGTAGATCGTGGCTCGGCTCGCGTCGATCCCAGCGTCGAGGTCGGCGACCGCATCCACGATCGCGTAGGGATGCAACGGCCCGTCGGCGAGCACGAGCGCGACCCCGTAGGCCGTCGGCGAGACCGGAACCCGACTTCTCATGTTGAGAAGCCTACCCGGGACCGCTATCGTCGACGTCTCACATTGAGAACACGATCGCAGGTCGCCGATGCTCGCGCCGTCCGCCTCGCCCGCCCCCCTCGTGCCGGCCGTCGTCGACGCCTACCTCGCTCGCGTGGGCCATGGCCCGGTGGGCGCCCCGAGCCTCGCGGCCCTGGCCAGCCTGCAGGATGCCCACGTGCGCGCGGTGCCCTTCGAGAACCTCGACATCCACCTCGGCCGAGCCCTGTCCCTCGACCTCGCCCACCTCGCCGCGAAGGTGGTGGCCGACCACCGCGGCGGGTTCTGCTACGAGCTCAACGGCCTGTTCTGCGCGCTGCTGCGGACCCTGGGCTACGACGCCTGGCTGGTGGAGGCCCGGGGCCTGCGGGACGATGGCAGCCTCGGCGCCCGGTTCGACCACGCCCGCATCCTCGTGCGCGTCGGCGCGGACGACCCGGTGCTCGTCGACGTGGGCACCGGCGTCTCGCCGCGCGGACCGGTCCGCCTCGAGGCCACGCCCCAACGAATCGGCGACACCTGGTACCGGGTGACGCAGGCAGAGGGCCGCTACGTGTCCGAGCGCTACGAGGACGGGACGTGGGCCCGCGGGTGGTGCTTCGACACCGTGCCCCGGATGCTCGAGGACTTCCGGGATCGCTGCCGGCACCACGAGCACTCGCCCGAGTCCGACTTCACCGGCACGCCGCTCTGCACGCTGGTGACCGAGGACGGGCACCGCACACTGTCCGACCGCCGGCTGATCACATGCCGGGGCGGCACCCGGGTGGAGCGGCAGATCGACGATCCGCTCACGGTGCTCCACGAGCTGTTCGGCATCCGCCTCCCGCGATGGCCGCACGCAGGGTGACCGGGCGCGTACCCGCTCCGGCGGCGTCCGCGTGAGAGGCGAGGAGCGCCGCGACTGGCTCGCGGCCGTCGATGGCGCCCCTGGCAGGAATCGAACCTGCGACACGCGGTTTAGGAAACCGCTGCTCTCTCCACTGAGCTACAGGGGCGGGGGCGGGACTTCCGCGGGTACCTCCGCGATCCGGAGGGGCCTGGGGCACCCGGTGCGTGGGGCCCGACGGTGGCATGCAGGGTAGAGGGCGTCGTACAGCCTGCGGTCATCCATGGCCGGGGCTCGCGGTGCTCGACGCCGGGGAGGCGGGTCACCGGTCGCGGACCTCCCAGCGCACAGGTGCCTGCGGGTCGGGGTCGTAGGCGAGGTAGGTGCCCGTGCGCACGGCGTGGTCGAGATGCGCGCCGAGACCGGGATGGTGCTCACGGACCCGCCGGAGCGCGTAGCGCAGGGCGCGGGTGACGCTCACGCGCGCTCGCTCTGCGGCGGCGCCCGTGGGACGGTCGCGCCCGCCGATCCCCACGGCGCGGGCCAGCT
>SKLC01000060.1 GCA_007123425.1 Nitriliruptoraceae bacterium | reverse complement strand
TGCCGCAGTGGCCGCGGCCGGGCTGCCCGACGCCGACCCGGAGCTCGAGCGCCCGCGCCAGCCCGAGCACGGCGAGTGGGCGACCACGCTCGCGCTGCGGCTGGCCAAGCCGGCCAAGGCCGCGCCCCGCGACATCGCCCAGCGGATCGTGGACCACCTCGACGTGCCCGAGCAGGTCGCCGAGGTGGAGATCGCGGGCCCGGGCTTCGTCAACTTCCGGCTCTCGGCCTCCTACTACGCGGACCTGATCCGCGAGGTGGTCGCGCGCGAGGAGGGCTTCGGCCGCTCGTCGGTGCCCGAGGAGGAGCGCGAGCACGTCAACGTCGAGTTCGTCTCCGCCAACCCCACCGGGCCGCTGCACGTGGGCGCCGGCCGGTGGGCGGCGACCGGCGACGCGATCGCGGCGCTGCTCGAGGCCGCCGGGCACGAGGTCACCCGCGAGTACTACGTCAACGACGCGGGCGAGCAGGTGCGGCGCTTCGGCGAGTCGGTGGTGCTGGTCGCGCGCGGCGAGGAGCTCACCGACGACCACTACCGCGGCGGCTACGTCGCCGAGATCGCCGATGCCCTGCGCGCCGCGCACGGCGCGGACCTGTTCGCCGACGACGGGCAGGCACAGGGCGTGGCCCCCGCCACCGCCGCGCGGGTCGGGGAGCTCGCCGTGGAGGCGATGCGCGCCCGCATCGAGGGACAGCTGCACGAGCTCGGCGTCGACTACGACGTGTGGTTCTCGGAGCGCACCCTGCACGACTCCGGCGCCATCGAGACGACCGTCGCCCAGCTCACGAGCGACGGCCACACCTACGCCGACGATGGCGCGACGTTCCTGCGCACCTCCGACCACGGCGATGACAAGGACCGGGTGCTGGTCCGCTCCGACGGGCGGCCCACCTACTTCGCGGCCGACTGCGCCTACCTGCGCGAGAAGTGGGACCGCGCCAGCGCGGCCGGCACCGGCGGCGGGGCCCGGCTGTTCTACCTGCTGGGCGCCGACCACCACGGCTACGTCGCCCGGCTGCTGGCAGCCGCCGAGTGCCTGGGCATCCCCAGCGGGCGCGTGGAGATCCGCATCGGGCAGCTGGTCAACCTGCTGCGCGGCGGCGAGCCGGTGCGCATGTCCAAGCGCGCCGGCGAGCTGATCACCCTCGACGAGGTCGTCGAGGAGGTGGGCACCGACGTCACCCGCTACCACTTCCTGCGCCAGGGCCTGGACACCACCGTCGACTTCGACCTGGCGGTGGTCACGAGGCAGTCCATGGAGAACCCCGTCTACTACGTCCAGTACGCCCACGCCCGGATCAGCTCGCTGATCCGCACCGCGGACGAGCGCGGCTTCGACCACGGGACGGTGGAGGAGGCGAACCTGCTGCGCCTGGACCACCCGGCCGAGCACGAGCTGCTGCGGGCGCTGGCCCGCCTGCCGCTGGAGGTCGCCGAGGCCGCGGAGCTTCGTGCCACCCAGCGCCTGGCCCGCCACGCGGAGGAGCTGGCCGGGACCTTCCACCGCTTCTACACCGAGTGCCGCGTCCTGGTCGACGGCGACGAGGAGCTCGGCCGTGCCCGCTACTGGCTGGCGGTCGCCGCCCGCCGCGCCCTGGCCGACGCGCTCGCGCTGCTGCGCGTGCGCGCCCCCGAGAGGATGTGAGGCCACCATGCACGGCGTCTGGCCCCTGACCGCGGAGCGCGGTGACGACGGCGAGGTCTCCATCGGCGGCGTCGCCGTCGGCGAGCTCGCACGGGCCCACGGCACGCCGCTGTGGGTCGTCGACGAGCACGACCTGCGCGAGCGCTGCCGGCAGTACCGCGAGGGCTTCGCCGGCGTCGACGTCGCCTACGCCTCCAAGGCCTGGTGCACCGTGGGCCTGCTGCAGCTCGTGGACGAGGAGGGGCTGCTGATCGACGTGGCCTCCGGGGGCGAGCTGCACACCGCCCTGGTCGCCGGCGTGGATCCGGCCAACGTGATCTTCCACGGCAACAACAAGTCGGTCGCCGAGCTGGCCCGCGCCGTCGAGGTGGGCGTGGGCCGGATCGTGGTCGACTCCTTCGACGAGCTCGAGCGCGTCGAGGCCGTCGCCGCCGAGCAGGGCCGCCGCGCCGCCATCTGGCTGCGCGTGACCCCCGGCATCGACGCCCACACCCACGAGTACGTGCGCACCGGCCACGACGACTCCAAGTTCGGCTTCACCCTCTCGCTGGGGCTGGCGGAGCAGGCGGCCGTGCGGGCCCACGAGCTCGCCCACGTCGACCTGCTCGGGCTGCACGCCCACATCGGCTCGCAGATCTTCGGCACCGACCCGTTCGTGGCCAACGCCGAGGTGATGCTGGAGCTGCTCGCCCGCCTGCGCGACGAGCACGGCATCGCGCTCGGCGAGCTCAACCTCGGCGGGGGGATGGGCATCCGCTACACCCACGAGGACCATCCCGTCGAGGTCGCCCGCTACGGCAAGGCCGTCCTCGAGGCCGTGGACGAGACCTGTGCGCGGCTCGGGCTGGAGCGACCGCGCCTGAGCGTGGAGCCGGGCCGGGCGATCGTGGGTCCCTCCACCGTCACCGTGTACGAGGTCGGCACGATCAAGCGCCTGCCCGGCCTGCGCACCTACGTCAGCGTCGACGGCGGGATGAGCGACAACATCCGCCCCGCGCTGTACGAGGCCGAGCACGAGGTGGCGCTGGCCAGCCGCGGCGAGGAGGCCGACCGCGAGCCCATGACGGTGGTCGGCAAGCACTGCGAGTCGGGCGACCTGGTGCGCGAGCACGCGCCGCTGCCCGGCGACCTGCGGCCCGGCGATCTCATCGTGGTGGCCGCCACCGGCGCCTACAACGACGCGATGGCCTCCAACTACAACCGCCTGCCCCGGCCGGGAGCCGTGCTGGTCCGCGACGGGCGGGTCCGCGAGCTGGTGCGGCGCGAGACGATGGACGATCTCGTGCGCCGCGACGTCCCGCTGCGCTCAAGCCGGCCCGGATGACCGACGACGAGCGGCAGGCCCCGCGCCCCCGGGTGCGGCGCGTCGACGAGCGCCTGGGCCTCGCGGTGCTGCGCGCCCCGCTGTCGGGGCGCACGCTGGTGACCTACGCCCGCGACCACGTGACCGTGCGCACCCCGTCGCGGCCGACGTTCGGGGACGGCAACACCCTCGACCTCGAGGCGCCGCCGGCGCCGGCCGACCTGCCCGGATGGGTCGAGCGGTTCCGCGGCACGATCGGGCAGCTGGGGGT
>SKLC01000450.1 GCA_007123425.1 Nitriliruptoraceae bacterium | reverse complement strand
CACCGAGCCCGCCGAGTCCGCCGAAGCCACCGAGACCGTCGCGCGTGCCCGGCACGCCGTGCTCGACGCCCTCGATGCGCTGCGGCCGATGCTGCGGGCCGCCAGCGGCCAGTCGATCGCCCGCCACAAGGCGGACGGCACGCCGGTCACCGACGCCGACCACGAGGCCGACGACCGCCTGGCCGCGGCGATCGAGGCAGCCTTCCCCGACCACGGCGTGCTCAGCGAGGAGCGTCGCACCACCGTGCCCGACGCGCCGTGGTGCTGGATCGTCGACCCGATCGACGGCACCTCGAACTTCATCGCCGGACTGCCGTGGTGGTGCGTCTCCGTCGCGCTCGCCCACCGCGGCGAGGTGGTGCTGGCCGTCATCGACGCGCCCGCGCTCGACGTCCGCTTCACGGCGGTGCGCGGCCGCGGGGCCGAGCGCAACGGCACGCCCGTGCGGGTCCGCGCGCCCCTCGACCCGCGCGACGGGCGCCACCGGCAGGTGCCCCTGATGCTGACCACCGGAACCGCGCCGCGGGCGCGCTCGACCGGGCTCCGCCTCAATCCCCGCGTGATGGGGTCCTACGCGCTGGACATGGCCACCGTCGCGGAGGGGGTGGCGGCGGGCTCGGTCGCGATGGTCCCCCATGTCTGGGACGTGGCCGCCAGCTCGCTGCTCGTCGCCGAGGCGGGCGGGGCCACCGTCACCCTGCGACGGGAGGCGCTGCTGCCGCTGCGCGTGGGCGAGGACTACCGCGACCGCTCCGCGATCGTGGCCGCCGGCCCCACCAAGGCATGGATCCGCGAGGTGCTCGGCCCGCTGCCGCCGGGCTAGCGCCGGCGGTGCCCGGGCCTACGACGAAGGGCCCGCCACATGGGCGGGCCCACGACGAAGGGCCCGCCACATGGGCGGGCCCTCGACGGTGCGCGAGGCTCGATCAGAGGTCCTCGTCGTCACCCATGTCGTCGTCCATGCCGTCGTCCTCGAGACCGTCGTCGAGGCCGTCGTCCTCGACACCGTCGTTGAGGCCGTCGTCCTCCATGGCGGGGTCGTCGACGGCGCCGTCGTCCTCACAGGCCACGCCCATCACGGCGAGGCCGGCGACCATGGCGACGGGCAGGAAGCGGTTGCGGAAGGCCTTCATGGTGTTCCTCCTCAGGGTCGGATCAGGACGCGGGATGCCCTATCCGTCAGCACACATGAGACCCTGCCGACCCCCTCCCCCGCTGCACGTCGCCGCTATCCAACGGCCATGGCCGCCGGGTCAAGCCGTCGGACACCGTCCCCTACCCTGCTCGCACGTGGACGCGAGCAGGAGCGAGTGGTGCGGCCGTCCCGCCCGATCTGGGTCGCCTGGGGCCTGGCGCTGCTCGGTGGCATCGCGGTGATCGCGGCCGCCGTGCTGGTGCTGGGTGACCCGTGCGCCGACGGCGTGCCCTGCACCTCGACGCGGATCAGCGTCGCCACCGCGCTGGCGATGGGGGGCACGGCGGTCGCCGTCATCGGGGGCCTGGCCGCCACCTATCTCACCCTGCGGCGCTCGGAGGCCGACCGCGGGTAGGCGCGGATGGCGCGGTGGTGCGGTACTGTGGCCGCTACGCGCCGGGTCCGACCGGCGCGGAACACGCTGCCGTCCGCCCCGACGTCTCACGACGCCACGGTCGGGACCGGCACCGGATTCCGGTCGAGCCCCTGCGGCTCCACCACGTTCGCCCGCGTGTTCACCGAGCACGCGAGACGACACGCCTGGCCCGACGCCATGCCCCTCGTCGTGCCCGCGGCCGACCCGGCCGCGCCATCCGACGCCCGCCGCACGGCGGACGGGCACTGGAGCACCACGTGACCACCACCTTCGCCGACCTCGGCGTCCCGCACGACCTCGTGCAGCAGCTCGACGACGCCGGGCTGACCAGCCCCTTCCCCATCCAGCAGCTCACCCTGCCCGACGCGCTGGCCGGCCGCGACCTCTCGGGCCGCGCCCCGACCGGCTCCGGCAAGACCCTCGCCTTCGCCCTGCCCGTGGCCGCGCGCACCGATCGCGCCAAGCCCGGTCGCCCACGCGCCCTGCTGCTGGTCCCCACCCGCGAGCTGGCCGCCCAGGTGCGCGACACGCTGCTGCCGCTCGCCCAGGCCCGCCACCGGCGCGTCGCCACCGTCTACGGCGGCACGAACATCACCCGCGACCAGCAGCGCCTGCGCAAGGGCATCGACATCCTCGTCGCCACGCCCGGCCGGCTCGCCGACCTGGTCCAGCGCGGCGACTGCGACCTGCGCGAGGTCGACCTGGTCGTCCTCGACGAGGCCGACCGCATGGCCGACATGGGCTTCCTGCCCGAGGTCAAGCGCCTGCTGGACCGCACCGCCCCGGGCCGCCAGACGCTGCTGTTCTCCGCCACGCTCGACGGGGACGTCAACGAGCTCGTGCGCCGCTACCAGACCGAGCCGGTCCGCCACGAGCTGCCGGACGACCCCGACGACGGCGCCGAGGTGCGGCACCTGTTCTTCGGCACCGCACGCGGGGAGCGCCGCCGGCTCACCGCCGACATCGTGCGTCGCGTCGGCCCGGCGATCGTGTTCACGCGCACCAAGCACGGCGCGGACCGCCTCGCCAAGCAGCTGGCCACCGACGGGATCTCCACCGCGGCGATCCACGGCAACCGCAACCAGAACCAGCGCGAGCGGGCGCTGGCCCGCTTCTCCGACGGGGACGTCACGACCCTGGTGGCCACCGACGTCGCAGCGCGCGGCATCCACGTCGACGACGTGGGCGTGGTCGTGCACTACGACCTCCCCGGCTCGGACAAGGACTACGTGCACCGCTCGGGCCGCACCGGTCGGGCCGGGGCCAAGGGCCTGGTGATCTCCCTGGTCGACGGGGAGCAGCACGCGGAGACGGCCAGCATCCAGCGCTCGCTGGCGCTGCCCCAGGGCCTGCACGCCACCGACCTCGACCTGCTCACCGCCGCGGAGACCCCGGTCCCGGCCGCGCCGCTGGGTGGCGCCGGGGGCCAGCAGCGCCAGCCCGGGGGCTCGAAGCCCGGCCAGGCGCGCCGATCGGGGCCGCCCCACCGCTCGAACCGTGGCGGCTCCCGGCGCACTCGTGGCGGCGCGCGCGTGCGGCGCAGCTGACCCGCCTCACCCCACCTGGCGACGGTAGTCCCGGACCCACTGCTCGAGCTCTGCCGGCGGCAGCGGCCGGCTCCACAGATAGCCCTGGCCGATGTCGCACCCGAGGGCATCGAGCTCGTCGAAGTGCTCGTCCTGCTCCACGCCCTCGGCCACGCACCGCAGGCCGAGGGCGTGCGCCAGGGTGACGGTGGCCTCCACGATCGCCCGGGCGCGACCACCCCGGGTGACGTTGTCCACGAAGGCCCGGTCGATCTTGAGCAGGTCGATGGGGAAGCGGTGCAGGTGGGTCAGCGAGGAGAAGCCCGTGCCGAAGTCGTCGAGGGCGATCTGCACCCCACGGTCGCGCAGCTGCTCGAGCGTGTCCAGCGCGCGGTCGTGGTCCTCGATGATCGCGCTCTCGGTGATCTCGAGGTAGAGGCGGGCCGGTTCGAGGCCCGTGTCCGAGAGCACCTGGTCCACGAGGGCGACGAAGCCCGGCTCGACGAGCTGATCGGCTGCAACGTTGACCGCGAGGTTGAGCCGGGCCAGCTCGGTGTGGCGGTGGCTTAGCGCGACGACCTCCCGGGCGGCCTCGCGCAGGACGCTCTGGCCGATGGCGCCGAGCAGGCCGATGCGCTCCGCCGTGTCGAGGAACGCGGCGGGGGCGAGCAGGCCACGCTCCGGGTGCTGCCAGCGGACCAGCGCCTCGATCCCGAACAGCTCGCCGGTGCGAAGGTCGATCTCGGGCTGATAGACGACCCGGAACTCGTCGTTCATCAGCGCGTGGCGGAGCTCGTTGATCAGCTCCAGCTGTTGCCCGACCCGGCTGCCGACCTCCGGCTCGTACAGCTCGCTGCGCTCGCGTGCCCGCCGCTTGGCCTGCCGCGCCGCCGATTCGGCCTTGCGCAGCAGCGCGGGGCCGTCGTCGTCCTCGGCCTGCACCGCGACCCCGACGTAGGTGCTGACGAAGACCTCCTGGTCGGCGAGGTCATAGTGGCCCGCGACCGCCATCTCCATGCGGTCGGCGAGCTCCAGCGAGCGGCTGCCCGCCACGGCCTCGTCCGCCGCCTCGTGCTCTTGGACGACCACGAACTCGTCGTCGCCGACGCGCGCGACCGTGCAGCCCTCCGGGACCACGGCGGCCAGGCGCCGGGCCACCTCCACCAGCAGCTCGTCGCCGGCGAGCCGCCCGAGCGCGTCGTTGATCAGCTTCAGGCCGTCGAGGTCGGCCAGGAGCACGCTCACCCGCCCGGCGCCCCGGCCCACCCGGTCCCGCAACCGCGCGATCCGGTCGAGGAGCAGCGTGCGATTGGGCAGGCCCGTCAGCGGGTCGAACAGCGCGAGGCGCTCCAGCTCTGCGGTCGCCTCATGGCGATCCACGGCGGCGCCGATGACGTGGGCCACGCTGCGCAGGAACGTCGCATCGTCCGCGGAGAACGCCCGGGGCCGGCGGCTGTGGATGCCCAGGACCCCGTAGGTGCGCTCGCCGGAGGGGATGACCACGCTGATGCCGCTGGCCACCCCGTGGTCGACGAGCAGCCGTGGCGAGGCGAAGCGCGTCTCGCGGCGGACGTCGGTGACGACCACCGGCTCGGCGGCCGCGAGCGTGAAGCCAGCCTGCGAGGAGGCGTCGACGGACACCTCCGCGTGCCCCACCACCCCGGGCTGCCAGCCCACGCCGGCGCGCACCCGCAGCACCTCGCCGTCGTCGCTGAGCTCGAGCACCTTGGCCAGCTCGACCCCGAGGACGTCGACGACCACCTCGCAGACCCGGTGGAGCACCGTGTCGAGGTCACGGACGTCGAGGATCTGCTGGCCGAGCTCGGCGACGGCCCGCTGCTGCGCCTCCCGGCGCTGCAGCTGCTCCTGGGCCTGCCGGAGCTCGCTGACGTCCCGCGAGACGCCGATGACGCCCGTGAGTCGCCCGGCGTCATCGTGCAGCGGCGTGCTCGTGGTCCAGATGGGGAACCAGCGCCCGGCACGGTCGCGGACCAGCAGCTCCCCCGACCACGGCACGCCGCGGGCGAGCGCAGCCTTGACGTCGTGACCGTGGGGGACGGCGGAGGAGACCGGCGTGACCTCGAGGATGTGGCTGCCGAGCACCTCGTCGGCCGTGTAGCCGTAGAGGCGCTCGGCCTCGGCGTTCCAGTACTCGACGCGGCCGTCGGGGGCGGTGACGATCACGGCCTCCCCGGCGGAGTCGAGCACCTGCGACTGGAACTCCAGCTCCGCCTGGGCCCGACGCTCGGCGGTCACGTCCCGCAGGGTCGCCAGGTGGAGGCCAGGCCGCACCCCGGCCACCGCCTGGACCTCGACGTCGACGAGCCGACCGTCGCGGTGCCGCAGCGTGTAGGTCCCACGGCGCTGGCCATCGCTGAGGAAGTCGGCCCACCTGGCGCGTAGCCGGGCGCGATCCTCGTCGACGAGCACGTCCGCGATGGCCATGGGCACCTCGCCGTCGAGCTCGTAGCCGGTGAGGTCCTTCGCGACGGGGTTGGCCTCGATGCAGCGCCCGTCGTCGTCGAACAGCACCACCGCGTTGAGGGTGCGCATGAACAGCCGGTGGTCCTCACGCAGGGACGCACGTGCCGTGAGGTCCTCGTAGGTCACCAGCACGTGGGTCACGGCCCCGTCCGGCCCGCGGATCGGAGCGAAGCTGCGACGCACGCGGTGGGACAGCCCGTCGCGGTGCTCGAATCGCTGCTCGTCCTCCAGGGCGCGCCCGGCACACAGCTCCTGCCACGCGCCCTGCGCGCCCACCTCGAGGCCCGGCGGTGCCGGGGGGCGCAGCGCGCGGCCCGTGAGCTCCGCGTGGTCGAACCCGCTCAGCCGCTGCAGGGCCGGGTTTGCCCACGCGATCCGCCCATCGGCGCGCGCGAGGGCGACCGGCTCCGCGAGGTGCTCGAGGATGGCCGCCAGCAGCCACTCGCGGCGCGTGGGATCGGGCACGTCGGCGGGAAGCGAGCCCAGTCGGGGACGTGCGGGTTCGCGGCGCTGTGCGACGTCGAGACCCTGGTGTGGATCCCGGGCCGCTGCGCCCTCGTCACCCGTCATCCTGCCTCGTTGCCCTCCCCTGCTCGCGAACGATACGGCGGGGTGCCACGGGCCCGCAACCATGCGTGACAGCATGGGCGACGCTGCGTGAGGTCAGCCCCGGGAGCGCGGCGACCGTGCGACGTAGACGGTGTTGGCCGCCTCCCCGCCGGTGAGGGGGTTGGCGAAGCGCACCGTGTGCGACATCGCGTCGGCGAAGACCGACGCCAGGTCGGCCTCGAAGGGGCCGTCGGGCGGGTCGTCGGACCACAGCGCGAACACCCCGGCGGGCGCGAGCTGTCGGGCCAGCGCCGCCAGGCCCTCGGGGGCGTAGAGGCTGGCGTGGCTTGCGTCGAGCAGGTGCCGGGGCGAGTGGTCGATGTCGACCAGGACCGCATCCAGGGGGGCGCCATCCGGCGCGGCATCGCGCAGGCGGCCCGAGCGGACGCGCTCGAAGAAGTCCGCGTGCTCGAGCCGGACCCGCGGGTCGCTGGCGAGCTCGGCGACCTCCGGGAGCAGGCCCCGACGGTGCCAGTCGATGACGTCCTCGAGCGCGTCGACGACCGTCACCGAGGCCACGCGCGGGTCGTCCAGCACCGTCCGGGCCGTGTAGCCCAGCCCCAGCCCGCCCACGAGCACCCGCAGACCGTCGCCGACGGCAGCCGCGAGCCCCAGGCGGGCGAGCTCCTTCTCGGCGGAAGTGAACAGGCTGGACATGAGGAACTCGTCGTCGAGCTTGACCTCGTAGACGTCCACGCCCACGGCGGGGTCGCGCCGCCGGCGCAGGGACAGCTCGCCCATGCGCGTCGCGCTCGCGGCGAGCTCCTCGAACAGCGCGCTCATGAGACCCGCACGGCCGGCGCGCCGGTCGCCCGCCCGGGGAGGCTCACTCGACGGGCCGGTCGTCCTCGTCGTCGTACTCGACGACCTGCCGCTGCTCGATCATGTCGGCGGTCAGCGGCGCTCCCGTGCCCCGATCGAACACGCCCGGCTCGAAGGTGCCGTCCTCGCGCAGCCGCTGCACGAGATCGTCGGGGCTGACAGGGGCACCGTGCTCGTCCACGGCGTCGCTGACGTCCTCGAGGCCACCCACGGCCAGCTGCCGCTGCTCGAGCACGTCGGGAGAGTCGGGCGCGGCGCCTTGGTCGCGCGATGATGGCGTGGCCACGTGGGTCCTCGTCGCCGGTGGGGTACGCGGGTCCCTGCCACCATACCCACCTGAGGGCCGGCGCAGTCGCCCCGCCACGACGAACGGCGGGGGCGGCCCGTGGGCCGCCCCCGCCGTGTCGGGGTCGCTCCGTCGTCGGATCAGATGGCGAGGTCGGTGCCCTCGAGCCACTCCTCGACGATGTCGCGGTTGTCCTCGAGCCACGCGCGGGCGCTCTCGAGCTCCTCGCCCTCTTCCTCGAGGACCTGCACGGTCAGCTCGGAGAGCGCATCGTGCTCGAACTGGAAGTTCTCCAGGGCCGCGGCGGCCTCCGGGTGGTCCTCACCGAATCCGGTGCGCGCGAGCGCGTGGATCTGGTCGGGCTCACCCAGGGCACCCTCCGGGTCCTCGAGGTCCTTGAGGTCGTGCTCGCCGTAGGCCGGGTGCGGACGCCACAGGGTCACGAGGATGGGCTCCTCGTTCTCGATGGCGGCCGCCAGCTCGCTCAGCATCGCCGGCGTGGAGCTCTCCACCAGCTCGTAGTCGTCCTCCAGCCCGTAGGTGGGGATGACCTCGTTGAGCGAGATGTCGGTCAGGCCGGCGCCCGGCTCGATGCCGACGATGGTGCCGTCGAACAGGTCGACGTGGTCCGGCAGGTCGGCGATCGAGTCCACCTCGTCGACGTAGGCCGGGACCGTCCAGGTCAGCGGCGCCTCGTCGAGCCACTGTCCGAGGTCCTCGACGTCGTCGCCGTACTGGTCCATGTACTGGCTGTGGGTGTTGGGCAGCCAGGCGTCGAGGAACAGGTCGAGGTCGCCCGTGGCGATGCCGTCGAAGACGATGCCCGGGTCGAGCTGCTCCTGCTGGACCTCGTAGCCATTCTCCTCGAGGATCACGTGCCACAGGTTGGTCACGGCGATGGCCTCTTCCCACGGCATCCAGCCGATGGAGACCGTCTCGCCCTCACCGACGTCCCCGGCCGCGGCGTCCTCGTCGTCGGCGTCCTCGACGTCCTCGGTGTCGTCGGTGTCGTCGACGTCGACGTCGTTGTCGTCACCGCAGGCGGCCAGCAGCAGCGCGGCGGACACCGCGCCCACGAGCGTCGCGGTGCGCATGCGCGCACGCTTGTTCCGTACGAATCTCACGGGATTCACCCTTCTTTCGTGGTCGTCTTCCGGTCTCGTTCGGTCCGACCGACGGCCGGACCAGGCTGTTGGGGAGGCTCGTCCCCCGGCCGCGGCGCTGCGACCGGCCGGGGCTCAGGAGGTGGTCGTGGGCCGGTCCTGGGCGATCGCGTCGTCGACGGGATCGGTCTCGGCGTCCTCGTCATCGTCCTCGCCGGCGCTGAGGCTCTGCTCGTCGGTGCCGACGCTCTTGGAGGTGCGCCGCCCCCGCCCCTCGCGGCCGAACGCGGCCGTCACGCGGTCGAGGTAGATGGCCAGGATCACGATGCCCAGACCGCCCTCGATGCCCATGCCGATGTTCATGCCGGTCACGGCTCGCACCACGGTGGCACCCAGGCCCGGTGCGCCGCCGAGGCCGGCGATGACGACCATCGACAGCGACAGCATGATGACCTGGTTGACGCCCGCCATGATCGAGGCGCGGGCCAGCGGCAGCTGGACACCGGTGAGCACCTCGCGGGGACGCGCGCCGAAGGCGTTGGCCGCCTCGACGACCTCCTTGTCCACCTGGCGGATGCCCAGCTCGGTGAGCCGGACCGCCGGGGGCATGGAGAAGATCAGCGCGGACATCACGCCCGGCACCCGGCCGATGCGGAAGAAGGTGATGGCCAGCAGCAGGTAGACGAAGGACGGCATCGTCTGCATGAAGTCCAGCACGGGCTTGATCGCCACGCTGACCTTCTCGCTGCGTGAGGCCCAGATGCCCAGCGGGATGCCGATGATGACCGCGAGCACCGTGGCGACCAGCACCAGCGCCAGGGTCTGCATCGCCTCGGGGAAGCGCCCCATGCTCTCCAGCAGGAAGAACGTCAGCGCCGTGAACACCGGCAGGCCCCACGAGCGGGTGGCCACGACCGCCAGGAGGGTGAACAGCACGATCATGACGTAGG
This sequence comes from Nitriliruptoraceae bacterium, assembly GCA_007123425.1. Classification (GTDB taxonomy): domain Bacteria; phylum Actinomycetota; class Nitriliruptoria; order Nitriliruptorales; family Nitriliruptoraceae; genus SKLC01. The sequence goes on along the minus strand of SKLC01000450.1, from coordinate 2,504 downwards.
GCGAGGGCCCGGTCAGCGCCGTCTCCACGACATCCACGGCCGTGCCGACCACGGCACGGATCGCGGTGAACAGCCAGCCCAGGGTGTCGAGCAGCCAGTCGACCAGGGTCTCGAACCAGTCGCCGACGGGCAGCTCGACGAACGCGAGCGTGCTAGGCATTGGCCGGAACCTCCTCGTTGGACAGCGCCCCGAGCAGGCGGGCGCGCGGCACCACCCCGAGCAGACGCCCCTCCCGGTCGAGCACGGGGATCGGGACGGTGTGGTGCGCCGCGATCGCCGCGAGGTCCGACAGCAGGGTGTCGGGCCCGGCGCTGGCGTAGTCCTCGATCACCAGGTCGCCGACCCGGGTGACCCCGTCGCGGATGCCCTTGACCAGGCGATCGTCGCGGGCGACGCCGAGGATCCGCTCCTGGTCGTCGAGGACGTAGACGCCGTTGAACTCCTGCTCGTCGAGCCACTCCAGGACCTCGCGCGGCGAGTCGGAGGGCCGGTAGGTGCGCCGGGGCGCGCGCATGACCTGCTCGGCGGTCAGCACCCGTGAGCGATCGACGTCGGAGACGAAGTCCTCGACGTACTGGTTCGCGGGGTTGTCGATGATCTCCGGGCCGGTGCCGACCTGCACCACGCGGCCGTCCTTGAGCACGCAGATGCGGTCACCGAGGCGCATGGCCTCGTTGAGGTCGTGGGTGATGAACACGATCGTGCGGTCGAGACCCGACTGCAGCTCGGCGAGCAGGTCCTGCATGTCCCGTCTGATCAGCGGATCCAGCGCGCTGAACGGCTCGTCCATCAGCAGGATGTCGGCCTCGGTGGCCAGGCCCCGGGCCAGGCCGACGCGCTGCTGCATCCCGCCGGACATCTCGTGCGGGTAGGCGTCCACGCGGTCGCCGAGCCCCACGGTCTCGAGTGCCTCGATGGCGCGCGCGCGACGCTCGTCCTCGCCCACGCCCTGGACCTTGAGACCGTAGGCGGCGTTCTCGCCCACCGTGCGGTGCGGGAAGAGCGCGAAGTGCTGGAAGACCATCGACATCTTCTGCTGGCGCATGCGGCGGAGCCCCGCGGGGCTGAGGGCGTCGATGTACTCGCCGTCGAGCTCGATCGTGCCGGCGGTGGGCTCGATCAGCCGGTTGAGCATCCGGATCACGGTGGACTTGCCCGAGCCGGACAGGCCCATGATCACGAAGAGCTCACCTTCATCGATGTCGAGATCGACGTCGGCGACCGCGAGCAGCTGCCCGGTGCGCTCCAGGATCTCCGGCCGCTGGTAGCCCTGCTCCATGAGCTCGAGCGCACGGCGCGGCTGGGAGCCGAAGACCTTGGTCAGCCCTCGGACGCGAAGCTTGGTCATGGTCTACTCGCGACGGTTGTGGAGCGGGTGAACGCGGTGTGGCCGTGGTTCGGCGCGGACGCCGGTCACGTCTCGCTGCCGCGAGCGACGGGCGGGCGGTGATCGAAGGCAGCGAGGGTTCATCACGTGCTCTCACCGTCCAACGTACGGGTGGGTACGTGCCAACGCAAACACGTGCGGCGCCGCTGCGCGCAGCCGTTCGCTGCTGTCTCGCGTATCCTCCGCGGTGGTTACAGGAGGCCGGATGTCGACCGTCGAGGCTCACCCACGCTCGGCCGCGGACCGCATCGCCCGCCGTGTGCTGCGGGTGGAGGACGCGGCGCCGCGCGCCCTGATGCCCTTGAAGGGCTCGCTGATCATCTCGGCCGTGCGCTGCGTCATCACCTACGCGCTGGTGCCCGCGCTGGTGCCCGTCATCAGCGGGCTCGGCCTGGTCGCCAGGCCCCTGTCGCTGGCGCTGTCGGTGGCGGCGGCGGTGATGGCCGTGGTCAGCCTGCGCCGGGTGTGGCTCGCCGACTGGTCCGGGCGGTGGGGCTACACCGCCTTCATCGGCGTGGTGCTGACGGTGCTGGCGGTGGTCATCGCCTTCGACGTGCGGGCGCTGGCCGGCTGACGCGGGTGGCGCAGGGGCCGCGCCGGCCTCCTCCCGTCGCATCGCGCAGCGCACCGCGCCGTCGCCCCCTGTCGCTCTCCCCGCGCCGCCCCCACGGGACCCCGAACGGGACGTGCCGTCGCAGTCACTGCGTATGCTCGTATGGCAGCGGCGCAGCGCGCACGGGGAGGATGCTGCGCGGGAGGATGCTGCGCGACCGAGGTCCCCGGAGAGCACGGTGATCGGGGGTACACCGTGAACGAGGAGGCACGTCACACGGCGGGGGTCACGACCCGGCTGATCGTCTCCTTCGTGCGCCGGCACCTGGGCGAGGACGGCGTACGCCGGCTGCTGGAGCTCGCGGGTGACGGGCGGCCCGTCGAGGTGCTCGAGGACGAGACCTCCTGGTCCTCCTACCGCCAGAAGATCGCGCTGTTCGACGCGGCCGCCGACCTGACCGGGGACCCCTGGGTCGCCCGCCGCATCGGTGAGTCGGTCCTCGGCGAGCAGCTCGACGGCCTCGTACGGGTCGCGCTGGGCGCCCTGGACACACCGCAGCTCGT
>SKLC01000160.1 GCA_007123425.1 Nitriliruptoraceae bacterium | reverse complement strand
CGGGCCGTGCGCGTGGAGGGCTCGCTGGTCGGGTGGGTCCTGTTCGCCCGCGGCGGGGACTTCGCCCCCCGGCGGCCGACCGTGCCCGGGGCGGCGCCCGTGCCGTACGTCTCCGAGGACGCGCTGCAGCTGGCCACGCTCCACGTCGAGCCGCGGATGCGCGGCCACGGGCTGGGGCGGCTGCTGCTGCACGCGGCCGTGCGCGAGGCCGTGCGCCGGGAGCTGGCCGCCGTGGAGGTCTACGGGGATCGGCGGTGGCATGACCGCGGCTGCGTCCTGCCCGTCACCTGGCTGCTGCGGGAGGGCTTCGAGGTGCACCGCGAGGCGCCGCGCATGCCGCTGCTGCGCCTCGAGGTGCGGCGCACGGTGCGGTGGGCTCCGTCGCTGGAGGCGGCACTGGAGGAGGTGCTGCGGCGCCTGCCCCGCCCGGTCCCGGCCCCGGAGCGGCTGCGATCGGACGCGCCGAAGGTGGGCTCAGGCCACCACGGCGGATGAGGTCTCGCCGAGCAGGAAGGCCACCAGGGCGTCGGCCAGCGCGTCCGCGATCCGGCGCTGGTAGGCCGGGTCGACCAGGGCGCGGCCCTCCTCGGGATGGGTGAGGAACCCGGGCTCGATCTTGACCGCGGGGGCCCGCGACTCCCGCAGCAGCGCCGAGGTGGAGGGGTGGGTGCGGCAGTTGGGCGTGCCCACCGCCGCGCACACCGCGTCCACGCCGAGCTGCGCCAGGCGGCGCCCCCGCTCGGAGACGTAGCCGTCGGTGCCGAAGTAGTAGGCCGCCGCCCCACGGGCGCTGGGGGTGTCGAGCGCGTTGCCGTGGATCGACAGGATCGCCTCGACGTCCTCGCGGTTGGCCAGCGCCGCCCGCTCCGAGGGCGTGGGCGAGGTGGTGGGCCCGCGGCCCAGGACGACCTGCGCGCCCCGGGCGGCGAGCCTCCCCTCGAGCAGGCTCGCGATGCTCCAGGTCACCTCGTGCTCCGGCGTGCCGTCCGGCGCCGCGTGGGCCGAGCGGCTCGGATCGCTGCCCGCGTCGATCATGACGCGGGCGCCGGCCACCGTCATCCGCGGCGGTCGCCGCAGCTCCTCGCGCTCGCGCACGGCGTAGGCGGGGGCCTCCTGGTGCTGGCGGTGGAGGCGGCGCACCTGGTCGACCGTGTCGGGCCCGGCGATGCCGTCGGGGGGCAGGCCCACGTTGAGCTGGAACTCGCGGACGGCCTCGAAGGTCTGGTGGCCGTACACGCCGTCGTCGTAGCCGGCGTCGAAGCCCAGCCGGTTCAGCCGACGCTGGAGGTCGCGGACGTCGTCGCCCTGCAGCAGCGGGCGGGTGACGTAGAGCATCCGGTCGCCCAGCCGGTAGCTGGCGCCGACCAGAGCCCGCCAGGTGTCGTGCCAGACCACGCCGTCCGCCGGCAGGCCGCGCCGCTGCTGGAAGATCCGCACCGCCATCAGGGTGCTGTCCGCGAACTCGCCCCGGTCGTCGTCACCACAGGAGAGCCCGAGGTCCTCGAGACGTCGCTGGACGTCCTCGACCTCGGGTCCGACCGAGCCGTGCGCGATGGGTTCCACGAGGCCTGGAGGGTAGGGCACCGGGCCCCATGCGCGGGGCCCGTCCGCACGTCCACGCGCGAACGGGCCCGAGGGTGGAGCGCCGTGCTAGCCGATGTAGTCGTTGAGGTCCTGCAGGAGCTGGGCCTTGCCCTTGGCGCCCACGATGCGCTTGTCGGGCTGGCCCCCCTTGAACACCATCAGCGTGGGGATCGACATGATCCCGTAGTCGCGGGCGGTGCCCGGGTTCTCGTCGACGTTGAGCTTGACGACCTTGAGCTCGTCGCCGTGCTCGGCCCCGATCTCGTCGACGATCGGGCTCACCATCCGGCACGGGCCGCACCACTCCGCCCAGAAGTCGACCAGGACCGGCTTGTCGGCCTCGAGGACCTCGGTCTGGAACTCGGCGTCGGTCACGGGGGTGGCCATCGTTCACCTCTGGGGTCGGTGCTTGTCAGGGTCGTGTGGAGGGATGCGTGCGGCGTGCGCCGTCCGCGTCTCGTCGAGTGCCAACGACGCGGGCGCGGAGCCTATTCCCGCCGTGCGCCGCGCCGAGCGCGTTCAGCCGCGGGGGTCGTCGGGCGCGGCGGCGGTGTGCTCGGCCAGCCAGCGCTCGGCGTCGAGGGCGGCCTTGCAGCCGGTGCCCGCGGCGGTGACGGCCTGGCGGTAGGTGTGGTCGGTGACGTCGCCGCAGGCGAACACGCCGGGCACGTCGGTGCGGGTGGAGGGCTCGTCCACCAGGAGGTAGCCCTCGTCGTCGGTGCGCAGCACGTTGCTGAACAGCCACGTGTTGGGGATGTGGCCGATGGCGAGGAACAGCCCCTCGGCGGGAAGGTCCGTGGTATGGCCCGAGACGGTGTCGCGGAGCACGAGGTTGGACACCGAGCCGCCCTCCCCCTGGACCTCGGCGACCGTGGCGTTCCAGACGAACTCGATCTTGTCGTTCTTGAAGGCGCGCTCCTGCATGATCTTGGAGGCGCGCAGCTCGCCGCGCCGGTGGACGACGGTCACCTTGGAGGCGAACTTGGTGAGGAAGTCGGCCTCCTCCATGGCGGAGTCGCCCCCGCCGATGACCACGACGTGCTTGTCCTTGAAGAAGAAGCCGTCGCAGGTGGCGCAGGCCGACACGCCCGAGCCCCACAGCTCCTCCTCGCCGGGGACGTCGAGGCGCCGGGGCTTGGCGCCGGTGGCGATGATGAGGCTGCGCGTGAGGATCTCGGCGCCGCTGGCGGTCGTCAGCCGCTTGGGGTTCGAGGCGATGTGGGCCTCGACGACGTCCTCGGTGATGTAGCGGGTCCCGAAGCGCTCCGCCTGGGCGCGCATGTCCATGATGAGCTTCGGGCCCATGATCCCGTCGGGGAAGCCGGGGAAGTTCTCGACATCGGTGGTCAGCGTGAGCTGGCCGCCGGTCGGGCCGCCGTCGACGGTGCCCTCGATCACGATGGGCTCGAGGGTGCCCCGGGCGGCGTAGAGCGCCGCGGTCAGCCCGGCGGGGCCGGAGCCGATGATGACGACGTCGTGGACCTTGTCGGTGATGGACTGATCGGCGGACATGGCTGCCTCTGCGAGGGTGCGGGCACGGGACCGGAGTACAGCAAGCCTAACGACGCCCGCGGCAGGGACATTCCCGACGCCGCGCCGGGGCCCGCCCGGCCGGCGCGGGCCCGATCGCGGCTGGGCGG
>SKLC01000106.1 GCA_007123425.1 Nitriliruptoraceae bacterium | reverse complement strand
TGGAGTAGCCCAGGGCGCCGTGGACCTGCATGGAGCGGTCGACGATCTTCCACAGCGAGTTGGCCACGTGGTGCTTGGCCATCGAGACCTCGTTCTTGAAGTCGTCGCCGTTCTCGATGCGATAGGCGGCGTGCAGGACCATGAGCTTGCTCTGGTAGAGCTCCATGATCGAGTCGGAGATCATCCACTGGATGCCCTGCTTCTCGCTGAGCAGGGAGCCGTGGGCGTAGCGGTTGCGGGCGCGGTCGACCATCAGCTCCAGCGCGGTCTCGGCCTGGCCGATCCAGCGCATGCAGTGGGCCAGCCGGGCCGGCCCCAGCCGTGCCTGGCCGAGCAGGTGGCCCTCGCCGCGGCCGCCCAGCCGATTGGCGTCGGGGACGCGCAGGTCGGTGATGTTGATCTCGCAGTGGTTGTGGCTGCCCGACATGGTCTCGACGTCGCGCACGATCTCCCAGCCCTCGGCCGGGAAGTCGACGAGGAAGGCGGTGTTGGCGGCCTGGGGGATCGCGGGGTCGTCCTCGGTGCGGGCGATGAGGATCCCGAAGTCGGCGCCGCGCGCCCCGGAGATGAACCACTTGTGGCCGTTGATCACCCACTCGTCACCGTCGAGCTCCGCGCGGGTCTGGATCAGGGTGGGGTCGGAGCCGGCGACCTCGGGCTCGGTCATGGCGAAGCACGAGCGCGCCCGGCCCTCGCACAGGGGCCTGAGGTAGCGCTCCTTCTGGTCGTCGGTCGCCCACGCCAGCAGGGTGTGCATGTTGCCCTCGTCGGGCGCCTGGGCGTTGAGGACGAAGCTGCCGATGCGGGTGCGCGCGCACTCCGCGGAGACGCTGGCCATCGCGGTGGTCGACAGGCCCATGCCGCCCCACTCGGTGGGCATGTGGGGGAGCCAGATCCCCTCGGCCTTGGCCTTCTCGCGCAGCTCGCCGATGGAGCGGATCCAGTTGCCGCGCTCCCAGCCCTCCTCGGCGGCCTGGCGCTCGACCGGGACCACGTGGGCGTCGAGGAACGCGCGTACCTTGGCGCGCGCGTCCTCCACCTCGGGTGGGAATCGGAAGTCGATGCTCATCTGGTGGGTCCTCGCTCGTCGTGGGTCGTCGGGGCGCCTTCCCGGGACGCTGCCGGCCCGTGGAAGATGTATGCTACATGCAACAGTTCGATCGGCGATGTACCCATGGGTTCCATCACCCCCCGCACCGAGGCGCACGTGGCGCTGGACACGGCGCTGCTCGATCTGCGCCGGGTGTGGCTGCATCCGCGGCTGCTGCGCTGGTTCGCCGAGGAGGTGGGCACCGACGTCGAGATCGCCACGCTGCGCACGCTGCGGGCCATCGAGGCCGGGGGTGGCGAGCCCATCGGGGTGGGTGACGTGGCGGCCGCCATCGCCGTGGACGCGTCGACCGCGAGCCGGCTGGTCGAGCAGGCCGTGGCCGATGGGTACGTCACCCGCCGCAGCAGCGCACGGGACCGCCGGCGCACGGAGCTGGCGCTCACCGGGGAGGGCGAGCGTCTGCTGGCCCGCTCGACCGAGGTCCGTGCCCGGCTGCTGGGCCGCGCGACGCGGGACTGGGCCGACGAGGACCTGATCGCGCTCGCCGGCCTGCTCGGGCGCCTGCAGGTGGACCTGCGGGGCCTGCTCGAGGACGAGGGCTGCCCGTGAGCGCCGACGGCGAGCCGGCCGCGGGCCCCGAGCCCGCCGGCGACGAGCTCACGCATCGCGAGATCCAGCTGGTCTACGCCGGCCTGATGGTGGCGATGCTGCTGCCCGGGCTGACCATGACCAACGTCTCGACGGCGCTGCCGGTGATCGTCGACGACCTCGGCGGGCTCTCCCAGCTCTCGTGGGTGGTGACCGGCTATCTGCTGACCGCGACGGTCTCGGTGCCCATCGTCGGCAAGCTGTCCGACATCTACGGGCGCAAGCCGATGTACCAGCTCGCGATCATCGGGTTCGTCGGCGCCTCGATCCTGTGCGGGGTGGCGCAGTCGGTCCCGCAGCTGGTGGGCGCCCGGGCCCTGCAGGGCCTGTTCGGCGGCTCGCTGATGACCCTGACCCAGGCGATCATCGCCGACGTCGTCGCGCCCCGGCAGCGTGGCCGCTACCAGGGCTACATCGGCGCGGTCTTCGCGTTCTCGAGCGTGGCGGGGCCCCTGATGGGGGGCTTCTTCGCCGACCATCTCACCTGGCGCTGGATCTTCTTCGTCAACATCCCGGTGGGCCTGGCCGCCCTGGTGGTCAGCCAGCGCCACCTGCACATCCGCCAGACGCTGCGCAGCCGCGACATCGACTGGGCGGGCGCCTCGCTGCTGACGCTGGGCATCACCGCCCTGCTGCTGGTCAGCGTGTGGGGCGGCAGCCTGTTCGCGTGGACCTCGCCCACGATCCTGGGCATGCTGGCGCTGGCGGTCGTGGCGACCGCGCTGCTGGTGCCCGTCGAGCGGCGCGCGAGCGAGCCCATCATCCCGCTGCACCTGTTCGCCAACCGGGTGTTCACCACCGGCAGCGTGCTGGGCTTCCTGGTGGGCGTGGCGCTGTTCGGCACCGTGATCTTCATCCCGCTGTTCCTGCAGGCGGTCACCGGCGTCTCGGCGACGGCCTCCGGGCTGCTGCTCACCCCGCTGATGCTGGGCATGGTCGTCAGCTCGGTCATCTCGGGCCGGCTGATCACCCGGTGGGGCCGCTACAAGGTCTTCCCCGTGGCGGGCACCGCGGTGATGTCGGTCGGCTATGCGCTGCTGACCACGATGTCGCCCGCGACCGCGGTCTGGCAGGTGCTGATCCACATGACCGTGGTCGGCGTGGGCCTGGGCATGGTCATGCAGGTGATCGTGCTCGCCATCCAGAACGCCGTGGACATGACCGACCTCGGGGCGGCGACGGCCTCGGCGCAGTTCTTCCGCATGACGGGCGGCACCGTGGGCCTGGCGGTGTTCGGCGCGGTGATGAACAACCGCCTGCTGGCCGGCCTCGAGTCCGCGCTGGGCTCCGTGGAGGAGCTGCCCGAGGGCCTCGATGCGCAGACGCTGATGAACGACCCCGAGGCCGCCACCGAGCTGCCCGCCCGCCTGCAGGGCGTGGTCGCCGACGAGCTCTCGGCCGCGATCACGCTGGTGTTCAGCCTCGCGCTGCCGGCGGTGCTGCTCGCCCTGATCGCGGCGATCCGTCTGCGCGAGCTGCCGCTGCGGGACCGGCTCTCCCCGCCCTCCTCGCCCGCGCCCCGCCCGATCTCCTCCCCGCGGACGCCCG
>SKLC01000103.1 GCA_007123425.1 Nitriliruptoraceae bacterium | reverse complement strand
CGTTCGGTGGCGGCGACTCCGGCTCCTCGGCCGCGGTGCAGCCCAGCAGCAGCGCGACGGCGCCGAGCGAAGCGGTCCACCGGCGCCAGCGACCGACGCGGGCGGCGGCGCGGCGGTGATGGCTCCCTCGTGGTCCCCTCGGCCCGGGTCCGCCGGGGCCCGCGGGGGGCCCGCCCCGGACGTCAGGTGGGCGCATCGACGGAGTCGAGCAGCCCGCGGAGCTGGAAGCCGCGCGAGGGGTGGCGCAGCTTGGTCAGCGTCTTCTTCTCGATCTGCCGTATGCGCTCGCGGGTGAGGCCGAACTGCGCTCCGATGTCCTCGAGGGTGTGCTCCTCGCCGTCCATCAGCCCATAGCGCAGCATCAGCACCGTGCGCTCCCGGTCGGTGAGCGCGGCCAGGGCCCGCTCGACCTCGCGCTTGGCGAGCACCGCGGTGGCCGACCCCTCCGGGTCGATGGCGTCCTCGTCGGCGACGAGCTCGCCCATCGTCGCGTCGCCGTCCTCGCCGATCGGCTTGTCCAGCGAGGCGACGTCCTGGGCGGCGAGCTTGACCTCGCGCAGCCGCTCGACGGGCAGCCCCAGCTCCGCGGCGATCTCGGGCTCCGTGGGCTCACGGCCCAGCTGCTGGAGCAGCGCGAACTCCGCGTAGCGGACCTTGCCCATCAGCTCGTGCACGTGCACCGGGAGGCGCACGGTCCGGCCGGTGTTGGCCAGGCCGCGCTGCAGGGCCTGTCGGATCCACCAGGTCGCGTAGGTGGAGAACTTGTAGCCCTTGGTGTGGTCGAACTTCTCGACCCCGCGGATGAGGCCGAGGTTGCCCTCCTGTATGAGCGAGAGCAGGTCCACGCCGCGCCCACGGAACTTGCGGGCGACCGAGACCACCAGGCGCAGGTTGGCCCGGATCATGTGGTCCTTGGCGCGCTCGCCGCCACGGGTGACCAGCCGCAGCTGCGCCTTCTTGCGCGGCGTGAGCCGGGGACCGCTGCCCAGCACCATGGCGGCCGCCAGCCCGGCCTGGTAGCGCTTGGCGAGGTCGACCTCCTGCTCGGGCGTGAGCAGCTCCGTGCGGCCGATCTCGTTGAGATACTGCCGCACGGAGTCCGAGGAGGCCGACAGCGGCGCCGCCTCCGGGCGGTCGGCGTCCTCGACGAGATCGTCGAGAACCTGCATCCCGAGGTCGCGCGCCTGCTGGGCGGTGTCCTCGACCCAGTTGTCCGGCTGGGTCAGCGGGTCGTAGAGCTCGATGAGCTCGGACAACAGGACGTACCCACGGGAGGCACCCCGCTCGAAGAGCTCGGAGATGGGCGTGACGTCGGTCAAGGTGTCCGTCTCGTGCATCCGTGTGGCTCGCGGGGCGAGGGGCGGTGGTCCTCGGGCGTGGTCGCTCGGCGGCGTCCGGGACGCTGGCGGTGACCGAGGTCGTACGGCCGGGGCGTGTCCGTTGCCAGGCCCACCTCATCATGGTAGGCGGCTGTCCCGGAAGTGTCAGCGGCCGGGGTGCACTCGAGGCTCCCCGCTCCGGCTCTCTCGGCGCGAGAGCATACCCGGCGAGGGTGCCCTGCGCCCCGCGCCACCCCGGACCGTGCGCCCCGGAGGGCCGCTAGGCCCCGCTGCCGTGGAAGTGCGCGCCGCCGAGCGGCGCCGCGCCCTCGGGGCGATGGACGGCCACGACGGCGGCGAGCGCGGTGGTGATGGGAACGGCGGCGATCAGGCCCAGCGACCCCACCACAATCTTGATGAACTCCTCGGCGATCACCTCGGAGTTGATGATCTCTCCGACCGGCAGCCCGCCCGTCGAGAAGAGCACCAGCAGCGCCAGCGACGCGCCTGCGTACACCAGGAAGAGCGTGTTGACGACCGCCGCGATGTGGTCGCGTCCGACCTTCATCGCGCGGGCGAACAGGGTCGCCCACGACAGCCGTCGGTCGGTGTCGTGCAGCGCGAAGACGGTCGACGCCTGGCTGATCGTGACGTCGTCGAGGACGCCGAGGGCGGCGATGATCAGCCCCGCCAGCACCAGGCCGCGCAGGTCGAGCCCCTCGACCGCGAACTGGGCGAACACGGCCTGCTCCGAGGCGAAGCCGGTGATCTTGCCCAGCGAGATGAACCCCATGCCCAACCCGACCGTGACGACCAGGGCCAGCGAGGTGCCGATGGCGGCCGAGGTGGTCATCTCGTTGAAGCCGTGGGAGAGGTACAGGGTGATGATCATGATCGCCACGGAGCCGACCAGGGCGACCAGCGGGGGGTTCCGGCCGGCCAGGATCGCGGGCACGATGAACTGGATGACGACCAGCAGGCTCAGGCCCAGCCCCACCAGCGACCGCAGGCCGTGCCAGCGGCCCACGGCCAGCACGGCGGCGACGAAGATCGCGAGCAGGATGCCCAGCACCGGCAGCCGCTGGAAGTCACTGATGTAGTACTCGCGCTCCCCCTCCGGCGACGTCGCGGGGCTGAGCTCGACCGCGTCGCCCGCGCTGATCGGCGGGAAGCCGTCGAGGTGCATGTCGAGCTCGGCGACCTGCCCCGCGTCGGGCCCTTCCTCGATCTCGACCGCGATGATGGCGCGCTCACCGCTGATCCCGAGCTCGGGGTCGACGTCCTCGGTGTAGCGCTCGACGTCGAGCACGGTGGCGGCCACCAGCGGCTCGGGTGGCTCGTCGGCGTCGGGCAGGCGCTCGCTGGTCGGCCACAGGACCGCCATCCCGGCCGTCGTGGCGAGCAGCAGCACGCCCACCGCGACCAGCAGGCGACGGTGGACGGGGGTGAGCCGATCGGCCATCGCGCAGGCTCCTCATCGCCGACGTCGGGCACCGTGCCGCACGGTGCCAGGCGGGGAGGCTACGTGGGCGCGGAGCATCGCCGGACCACCCCGGGACGTGGCGCTCCCACGCGTGAAGCGGCCGGCCCGCAGGCCGGCCGCTCACGGCGGAGCTGAGGCGCCCGGTGGGTCAGGCCGCCGTGCGGTCGAGCACGTCGAGCAACCCCGAGAGGTTGTGCGCGCGCGAGGGGTGGCGCAGCTTCGCCAGCGCGCGGTTCTGCATCTGGCGGATGCGCTCGCGGGTGAGCCCGAAGTGCGCCCCGATCTCCTCGAGGGTCTTGGGCTCCTCTCCATGCAGGCCGAAGCGCAGGACCAGGATCAGCCGCTCCCGCTCCTCGAGCTCGGACAGGGCGGTCTCGATCTGGGACAGCGCGTCGCCCTCCAGCGCGGAGTCGGCCGGGTCGAGCACCGCCAGATCGGGGATGAGATCGCCCAT
>SKLC01000138.1 GCA_007123425.1 Nitriliruptoraceae bacterium | reverse complement strand
GTGCGCTCGGCGACCGCCGGCGTCACCGGGCCGGTGCGGGCGCCGCGCGCTGCGTGGGGCTCCGTGCCCGCTGCATCCGCGGTCAGGGGTCGACCTTTCGATCGGGCGGGCCGCGCGGAGCGGCACCCGGGTGGCTGGTCGCTACGCTCGCTCAAGGCTACCCACGGCGCCCCACCGCCCGCAGTGGGCGCGACGCGACGAGGACCAGGCGTGCGTCTCGACACCGATCCCTATCTCGAGCGCTACGCCGCTCGGGTGCAGGGCATGAGCGCCTCGGAGATCCGGGCGCTGTTCTCCGTGGCCTCCCGCCCCGAGATCGTCTCCTTCGCCGGGGGCATGCCCAACACCGCGTCCCTCGACATGGAGGCGGTGGAGGCCGTCGCGGCCGCGCTGGTGCGCGAGGAGGGGGCGCTCGCCCTGCAGTACGGCGGCGGGCAGGGCCGTCCCGAGCTGCGCGAGCTGCTCGTCGACATCATGCGGCACGAGGGCGTGCCCGCTCACGCCGACGACCTGGTGGTCACCGTCGGCGGCCAGCAGGCGCTGGAGCTGATCGCCAAGTGCTTCGTCGACCCCGGCGACATCGTCATCGCCGAGGGCCCGACCTACGTCGGGGGCATCGGCGCGCTCTCCAGCCACCAGGCCGACGTGCGCCACGTGCCGATGGACGACGACGGGATGCGCGTCGACCTCCTCGAGGAGATGCTGGCGCGGCTGGCGGGCGAGGGCCGCCGCCCCAAGTACGTCTACACCGTCCCCAACCACCAGAACCCCGCGGGCGTGTCGCTGTCGGTGGAGCGTCGGCATCGGCTCGCCGAGCTCGCCGAGGTCCACGACCTGCTGATCCTCGAGGACAACCCCTACGGGCTGCTCGACTTCGACGGGCGCACCTGGCCCTCGCTGCGCGAGCTCGTGCCCGAGCGCGTCATCTACGTCGGCACCATGTCCAAGACCTTCGCTCCCGGGGTTCGCACCGGCTGGGTCGCCGCCCCGCCGCCGGTGCGCGACAAGCTCGTCCTGCTGCGCGAGGCGGCCGACCTCTGCCCGGCCAACCTCACCCAGATGCTCGTCGAGCGCTGGCTGACGACCCAGCCCTGGCAGGAGCAGGTCAAGCGCTTCCGCTCGGTCTACCACGAGCGGGCGGAGGTCATGCTCCGCGCCCTGGAGGCGGAGATGCCCGCGGGCGTGGAGTGGACCGTGCCCTCCGGGGGCTTCTACGTGTGGCTGACCGTCCCGGCCGGGATCGACACCTCGGACCTGCTGGCCAAGGCGATCAACCACCGGGTGGCCTACGTGCCCGGCCGCGGCTTCTACGGTGACGGGTCCGGAGGCGACAAGATGCGGCTGTGCTTCTCGTACCCGCCCGTGGAGCGGATCCACGAGGGCATCGTGCGCCTCGGCGAGCTGCTGCACGCCGAGCTCGAGCTCGTGCAGGCCGTCTACGGCGACGACATCCCCGACATGCGCCGTCGGGGGCCCGACGAGCCCGGCACCCAGCTCGGCGGCTGACGCGCCGTCGGGGTGGGCGCGACGACCAAGGAGAAGCCATGACCAGCCACGTGGCGGTGCTCGCCGGAGGCACCTCGCTGGAGCGCGAGGTGAGCCTGCGCTCGGGGCGCCGCGTGCGCGACGCGCTGACCGACCGCGGCTACCGCGTGAGCAGCCTGGATGTGGACGCCAACCTGGTCCGCACGCTCGACGAGGGCGCCTTCGACCTGGCCTTCCTGGCGCTGCACGGCTCCGCCGGCGAGGACGGCACGATCCAGTCGCTGCTCGGGCTGCTCGACATGCCCTACACCGGGCCGGACGTGCTGGCCTCCTCGCTGGCCTGGAACAAGCCGATCGCCCAGGGCCTCTACCGCCGCTCCGGCATCTCGGTCCCCGCCCACGTGGTCCTGACCCAGCAGGCGTTCCGCGAGATGGGCGCGGCCGCCGCGGTCGACCGCGTGGCCGCGGAGCTCGGCACCCCGCTGGTGGTCAAGCCGGCCACCGGCGGCTCCTCGCTCGGGCTCTCGGTGGTCGAGGACCCGGGGCGGCTGGGCGCGGCGATCCTCGGGGCCTTCAGCTACGCCGAGGCCGTGCTCGTCGAGCGGTTCGTCGCGGGCACCGAGGTCGCGGTCACCCTGCTCGCCGGGGAGCCGCTGCCGCCGGTGGAGATCCGCCCGAAGGAGGGCGCCTACGACTTCGCGGCCCGCTACACGGCCGGGGCCACCGAGTTCCACGCGCCGGCCCGCATCCCCGAGGACGTCACCGACGCCTGCGCGCAGGCGGCCGTGACCGCCTACCGGGCGATCGGTGCCCGCCACATCACCCGGGCCGACCTCATCGTCGACGCCGACGGGCGCCCGTGGCTGCTCGAGCTCGACACCTGCCCCGGGTTGACCGAGACCTCGCTGGTCCCCCTGGCCGCCCAGGCCGCGGGCCTGGCCTTCGAGGACCTCTGCGAGCGCCTGGTGCGCCTCGGGCTCGAGGAGGCGGCATGAGCTCCTCGCGACCTCCGGCGCCGCCGGCAACCGACGAGATCGACGACTCGATCGACGGGCTCGAGCAGACCTACGGCCGCGAGCTCTCCGACCTCGAGAACGTCGAGCGCACCCCCGGCCCGGAGGGGCCGGCCCCCCGCATCGTCGCGTTCGACATCGGCGAGGTGCTGATCGACGAGACCCGGGTGTGGGCCTGCTGGGCCGACCTGCTGGGCGTGAGCCATCTGACCTTCGCTGCTGTGCTGGGCGCCGCGATCGCCCAGGGGGCGGACTACCCGGAGGTCTTCCCCCACGTCGCGCCGAACGTCGACTGGGAGGCCTTCCTCGACGAGCACGAGCGGCGCTACGGGGGCTTCCAGCCGGGCGACATCTATCCCGATGCGATGCTGTGCCTCTCGGAGCTGCGGGACCTGGGCTTCGCCGTCGTCATCGCCGGCAACCAACCGGCGGTCCGTCGCCAGCAGCTCGAGTCCCTGGGGCTTCCCGCCCACGGCATCGTGACCTCCGAGGAGCTGGGGCTGGCCAAGCCCGACCCGGCGTTCTTCGAGCACGTGCTGCAGCTGGCCGACACCACCGATCCCGGCGACGTGCTCTACGTCGGGGACCGCGTGGACAACGACGTCCTGCCCGCCCTCGACTACGGCATGCGCGCCTGCTGGCTGCGGCGGGGGCCCTACGGCGCGCTGCAGGAGCTGCCCGACGGGGCCGAGCCCGACCTGGTCCTCGACGGGCTGGGCGAGCTGCCGCTGCTGCTCGAGCAGTGGCGCGGCGCCTGACCCCACC
>SKLC01000301.1 GCA_007123425.1 Nitriliruptoraceae bacterium | reverse complement strand
GTTTCTGAGCATGAGCAGCCCCGCCCGTCTCACCAAGCTCGATTGAGGGATGTCGGGAACAACCCGCTTGCACGCTAGGTAGAGCCGAGACGGGCACACGGGCTACCCAACCCACCCGCCGACCACGACACCCTGCAGGAGCACCCGCCCACGCGCGGGACGACCACCCCTGCCACCACCCGCGAAAACCCGCCAGAACCGAGCCCTTGACGAGCACCAGTTGGGATGCTCAGAAGCTCTCGAGCACCCGCGCGGTCTCGACGGCCGCGAGCGCGGCCTCGCCGCCCTTGTTGCCGGCCTTGCCGCCCGCACGCTCGACGGCCTGGTCCCAGGTGTCCACGGTGAGCACCCCGAAGGCAACGGGCAGCCCGAGCTCGCGCGCCACGGCCATCGACCCCGAGGCGCACTCCCCTGCCACGTAGTCGAAGTGCGGAGTGGCCCCGCGCACCACGCACCCGAGCGCCACCAGCGCGTCGAAGCGCCCGGTGTCGGCCATGCGCCGCAGCACGACCGGCAGCTCGAAGGCGCCCGGCACCCAGGCCACAGCGATGTCGCTGTCGAGCGCCCCGTGCCGGCGCAGCGTGTCGCAGGCCCCGCTGACGAGCCGCTCGACGATCGCCTCGTTGAACCGCGCGGCGACGATGCCCACGCGCAGGCCGGTGGCGTCGAGTCGTCCGGAGTGGGTGGTCAGCTCGCTCATGGTGTCCTCGCGGGTCGGTGCGTCGGCATCTGGGATCGGTGCGCCGGCGTCAGGGTCGGTGGGTCGGCATCTGGCGTAGGTGCGGTGTCGTGGGGTGAGGGGACGTCTGCCGTGCGGTCGGGCACGTCAGCCGTGGGGTCGGGCACATCGGCCGGGGGTCGGGCACGTCAGCCGGAGCCGGGCCGGCCGGCGGCCTGGCCCGCGGGCGGGGCGTCCTCGCCCTCGTCGTCATCGTCGGGTGGGGGCGCCATGGCCGACCCGCGCGGCCGCTCGACGGCGGCCGGCGCGTCGTCGCGCTGTGCGGCGATGTCGCCCACCCCGGTTGACACCGCCCGGTCCTCACCGGACATCACGTGCCCCATCCGGGCGATCTTGGTGGCGAGGTAGGTGGCGTTGTCGTCGTTGGGATGGACCTCGACGGGCACACGATCGACGATCGACAGGCCGAAGCCCGCCAGGGCCGCCCGCTTGGCCGGGTTGTTGGTCAGCAGCCGCAGCGTGGACAGGCCCAGGTCGGCGAGGATCATCGCGCCGGTGCCGTAGTCGCGCGCGTCCGCGGGCAGGCCCAGCTGCAGGTTCGCCTCGACGGTGTCGACCCCGTCGTCCTGCAGCGCGTAGGCGGCCAGCTTGTGCAGCAGGCCGATCCCGCGGCCCTCGTGGCCGCGCAGATAGACGATCACACCCTCCCCCTCGTCGGCGATGCGCGCCATGGCGAGGTCGAGCTGCGGCCCGCAGTCGCAGCGGAGCGAGCGGAACACGTCGCCGGTCAAACACTCCGAGTGCATCCGCACCAGGACGTCGGCCTTGCCCTCGGGCTCGCCGTACAGCAGCGCCAGCGACTCCGAGTCGTCGGCGGCCGACCGGTAGCCGATGATCCGCCAGGGCCCGTAGGGGGTGGGCAGCCGGGCCTCGGCGACACGCTCGACGAGGTCCTCGCGCTCGCGGCGGTAGGCGATCAGGTCCTCGATGGTGACCAGCAGCAGCCCGTGGCGCTCGCAGAACTCCTCGAGGTCGGGCACGCGAGCCATGGTCCCGTCGGTGTTGACGATCTCGCAGATCACGCCGGCGGGCCGCCGGTCCGCGAGCCGTGCGAGGTCCACCGAGGCCTCGGTGTGCCCGGGCCGGCGCAGCACGCCCCCCGGGTGGTAGCGCAGCGGGAAGACGTGGCCGGGCCGGTTGACCAGGTCGGGCGTGGATGCCACGTCGGCCAGCACCTGGCAGGTCTTGGCCCGGTCGGCGGCCGAGATGCCGGTCGTGGTGCCCTCGGCGGCGTCGACGCTGACCGTGTACGCGGTGCCCTTGGGGTCCTCGTTGCGGGAGACCATCATGGGCACCTCGAGCCGGTCGAGGTCCTCGCCCAGCATCGGCACGCACACCACCCCGCTGGTGTGGTTGATGATGAAGGCCATGTTCTCCGGCGTGGCGGCGTCGGCGGCCATCACCAGGTCGCCCTCGTTCTCACGGTCCTCGTCGTCGACGACGACCACCATGCCGCCGTCGCGGATGACGGCGATGGCGTCCTCGATGGGAGCGAAGCGGGACATCTATGACTCCTGCAGCGCGGTGTAGGGGGTGGTGGTGCCGGCGGCGAGCAGCCGCTCGACGTACTTCGCGATCACGTCGGCCTCGAGGTTGACCCGGTCGCCGACCGTGCGGTCCCCGAAGGTCGTGACCTCGAGGGTGTGGGGGATGAGGGCCACGCGAAAGGTCGCGCCCGCGGCGGCCGCGTGGTCGGTGACGTCGACCACCGTCAGGCTCGCGCCGTCGACGGTGATCGAGCCCTTGGCGACGAGGTAGGGCGCCACCTCGGCGGGGGCGGCGATCGACAGCCACACCGTGCCCGGCTCCTCCGCGCGGTCGACGACCTCGCCGACCCCGTCGACGTGGCCCTGCACGAGGTGCCCGCCGAGGCGCGCGTCGGCCCGCAGCGCCCGCTCGAGGTTGACCCGGGAGCCGACCTCGAGGTCGCCCAGCGACGTGGCGGCCAGGGTCTCGGCCATGAGGTCGGCGACGAAGCCGCTGGCGCCCCCGCCGGCCTCGAGCTCGGTGGCGGTCACGCAGCAGCCGGCCACGGCGATGGAGTCGCCGATGGCGACACCCTCCACCACGTCGCGGCACGCGATGTGCAGACGGGCATGGCCCCCCTCGCGCCGCAGCTCGGCGACCCGGCCGACCTCCTCGACGATGCCGGTGAACATCTACGTCTCCTTGGACTCGGTCCTCGTGGCCGTCGACGTGCAGGGGGCGGCGGATGGACGCAGGTGCAGCACCAGGTCGGTGCCGGCGCCGCCGAGACGCTCGACCTGCCACCCCTCGGTCCCGACCGGCAGCCGCACCCCGCCGGCGCCCAGGTCGAGCGCGACGTGGACGACCAGCCGATCGACGAGCCCGGCGTCGCGCAGCGCACCGCCCAGGATCGGCCCCGGCTCGGCGAGCACGCTCAGGATCCCACGCTCGCCCAGCCGTGCCAGCGCGGCCGACAGGTCGAGCCGCCCCGTGGCGTCGATGGGCACCTCGTCGAGCGTGACGCCCGCCTCGTCCAGCCGTCGCCGGGCCGCCGGCGG
>SKLC01000250.1 GCA_007123425.1 Nitriliruptoraceae bacterium | reverse complement strand
CGGCGCGGCGCAGCAGCCGGGCCACGGCGACGCCGGCCGCGCCCGCTCCCGACATCACCACCGAGAGGTCCTCGAGGCGCTTGCCCACCAGCCGCAGCGCATTGTGCAGCGCCCCCAGCACGACGATCGCCGTGCCGTGCTGGTCGTCGTGGAAGACCGGGATGTCGAGCCGCTCGCGCAGCCGGTCCTCGATCTCGAAGCACCGGGGCGCGGAGATGTCCTCGAGGTTGATGCCGCCGTAGGTCGGCGCCAGAGCGGTCACGATGTCCACGATCTCGTCGACGCCGTGGGCGTCGAGGCAGACCGGCCAGGCGTCGACGCCGGCGAAGCGCTTGAACAGAGCGGCCTTGCCCTCCATGACGGGCAGCGCGGCCTCCGGGCCGATGTCGCCCAGGCCCAGCACCGCGCTGCCGTCGGTGACGATCGCGACCGTGTTGCCCTTGATCGTCAGCTGGCGGGCGTCCTCGGGCCGCTCGGCGATCGCCAGGCAGACGCGGGCGACGCCCGGCGTGTAGGCCATAGAGAGATCGTCGCGGGTCTTGAGCGGGACGGTGGCCCGCACCTCGAGCTTGCCGTGCAGGTGCAGCAGGAACGTGCGATCGCTGACGTGGCGGACCTCGACGTCCTCGATCGCGTCGACGGCAGCGGTGATGCGCTCTGCGTGCTCCGAGCCGCTGGCGTTGACCGTGACGTCGACCACCACCTGCGGCCCGGAGGAGTCGACGAAGTCCATCGCCGTCACCCCGCCGCCCGCCTCCCCGATCGTGGTCGTGACGCGCCCCACCGCCAGCGCGTCGTCGCCATCGAGCCGCAGGCGCAGGGTGATCGCGTAGCTGGCGCTCGGCGCTGCCCCCACCGTGGCTCCCTTCAGAGCGTCGCATCGAGCCTAACGCCCGGCGCGGGGCGCCGACAGGCCCGATGACGGCCCTCGGCGTGGCACGTCGGCGGGCGGAGGTGGGACGCCGGCCGCGGTCAACCTCGGGCTAGCCCGGCCCGATGGTTGTGTGACCAGGTGGTCCGCCCGGCCTCAAGTGCACGCGGGGAGGGGGCGATGGGAGGGAGTGCGCGCGGGGCGCCGCCGGCACCCGATCGAGACGGGTGTCGGCGGCCAACCGACCGGCGGGACGCACGCGACGGAACGGGGACGACAGGGCCGTGCTGACGATCGAGCGCGACGACCTGCGGCACGCCCTCGACCGGGGCCGGTTCGACACGGTCTTCCAGCCCGTCTTCTCGCTGTGCACCGGGGCGGTCGTGGGGGTCGAGGCCCTCACGCGCTTCCCGGGCTCCGGCGTCGGGCCCGGCCCCTGGTTCGCCGCGGCCCGCGCGGAGGGCGTCGAGGTAGAGCTGGAGCTGGCGACCGCGCGTCGGGCGCTGCAGCTCGCGGCCGGCCTCGAGGAGCGGGTGTGCCTGTGGCTCAACCTCGGCGCCCGCGCGCTGGTGTCCCCGCTGCTGGAGGAGACGCTGACCGCCGCTGCCGTGCCCTCGCTGGGCATCGAGATCACCGAGCACCCCGCGCCGGAGGACGACGCGCCGCTGGCCGCCCGCTGCGCGACGCTGCGGCGGGCCGGGGTGCGCATCGCGGTGGACGACGTGGGCAGCTCGGCTCTGACGGTCCGGCACGTGGCACGCCTGCGCCCCGATCAGCTCAAGGCGGACCTGTCGGTGACCCAGGGCCTGGAGCACAGCATCGGGGCGCGGCGGCAGGCCCGCCGGATCATGGGGCTCGCCCGCCGCCAGCGGGCCGGCGTCATCGCCGAGGGGGTGGAGACGCCGGGCCAGCTGCGCCGGTGGGCCGAGTTGGGCGCTCAGGCGGCGCAGGGGTTCCTGCTGGGCGGGCCCGCCCCGCTCGAGGAGGCGCTGGCCGCGACCCCGCTCGCCGGGCCGGTCCACCACGCCCCGGGGGCGGTCTCGACGCCGCCACGGGAGCTGCCGGGTCACCCGCCGATGTAGGACATCTCGACGCGCTCCCCCGTCAGGCCGGTCGCCGCCCGCCGCTCCGAGGCCCGGTCGTCGCGGCGACCCCAGATCGTGGCGAGCCGCGCGGTGAGCTCCTCGTCGTCGATCCCGCCGCGCAGCAGGGCACGCAGATCGTGGCCCCGGGCGCCGAACAGGCACGTGAAGAGCTCCCCCACGGCCGAGAGCCGGGCGCGGGTGCAGGTGCGGCAGAACGGCCGGGTGACCGAGGCGATGACCCCGACCTCGCCCCCGCCGTCGCGGTAGCGGTAGCGCTCGGCCACCGCCGCCCCGCTGCCGTCGTCGACCGGGTCGAGGGGCCAGCGCGCGTGCAGGCGCTCGACCACCTCCCGGGCGGGGACCACCTGGTCGCGGCGCCATCCGTTGGTCGTGCCGACGTCCATGAACTCGATGAAGCGGATCACGACGCCGGTGCGCCGGCCGAAGTCCGCCAGCGCCTCGAGCTGGTCGTCGTTCACGCCGCGCTGGAGCACGGCGTTGACCTTGACCGGGGTGAGCCCGGCGCGCTGAGCCGCCTCGATGCCGGCGAGCACGCTGGCCACCGGCACGGCGGTGTCGGCCATGGCGCGGAAGGTCGCGTCGTCGAGGGCATCGAGGCTCACGGTCACGCGGCCGAGGCCGGCCGCAGCCAGGTCCTCGGCGTGCTGGGGCAGCAGCACCCCGTTGGTGGTCAGCGCGATGTCGTGGATGCCCTCGACCGCGGCGATCTGAGCGACCAGCTCGGACAGGTCACGCCGCAGCAGCGGCTCCCCGCCGGTGATGCGGATCTTGCCGACCCCGAGGCCGGCGAGCACCCGCACCAGGCGGGAGATCTCCTCGAAGCCCAGCAGATCCTCCCGCGGCAGGAAGGCGTGATCCGGCCCGAAGACCTCCCGCGGCATGCAGTAGCGGCAGCGCAGGTTGCAGCGGTCGGTGACCGACACGCGCAGGTCGCGCAGGGCGCGGCCGAGCTGATCTCTCGGACCGTCACCCGGCGTCGTGGCCGACGGCTGGGGCGAGTGCATGCCGCGCACCGTACCCCTGCCCGGCGGCCCGCTCACGGGCCTGCGCGGTTAGCCTCGGAGCGCGGAGGCGATGGCATGCAGGTCGAGGTGCGGCTGTTCGGTGGGCTCACGGACCGCGTGGGCACCTCCCGCGTGGCCGTCGAGGTGGCCGAGCCCGCCACCGTCGCCGACGTCCGGGCCGCGGTGGCGACGCAGCAGCCGCAGCTGGCGGGCCTGCTGGATCGCGTCAGCGTCGCGGTCGACCTCGCCGTGGCCGCCGACGCGACCCCGGTGACCACCGGCAGCGAGGTCGCCCTGCTG
>SKLC01000057.1 GCA_007123425.1 Nitriliruptoraceae bacterium | reverse complement strand
TGCGCTCCCGGTCGGAGCCGGCGCTGGACGAGGCGTCGCGCGGGCGGCTCGAGGCCGCGGGCGCGCGCCCGGTGGGCACGGCCCTGCACCCGGCGGACAGCGAGCAGGCCGACGACGTGGTGGACGCCCTGCGCGGGGTGCTGGCCACCACCTGGATGATCGACGACTGGGACAGCGCGGTGCTGCTGCACGGCCGCGACCCGGAGCTGACCTTCGTCACGCCCCACGGGGACGTCGCCGGCCCCCACGGCTACCGCGGGGGACAGTCGCCGGAGAGCTCCGCCGTCGTGACCGCCACGGCCGCCGACGAGGCGGAGCAGCGCGCCGAGCAGCTCGCGGCCGAGCTCGCCGAGATCCAGCACCGGCGCGAGCAGGCCGACGCCGACCTCGAGACCGCACGGGAGCGCCTGGCCGCGGCCACGGAGCGGATCAACGAGTCCGACGCCCGCATCACCGGCGCGGCCGAGCGTCTCGCGCGGCTCAACAAGGAGCTGCACACCCTCGCCAACCAGCGCGAGATCGTCGCCGGCCAGCACGCCGAGCTCGGCGAGGTGCTCGAGCGCGACCGCGCGGCCCTGTCCGAGCTCAACAGCCGCGGGCCCGAGCAGGTCGACGAGGCCGAGGACGACGGCTACGACCCGCGGGCGGAAGCGCTCGACGACGCGGTGGAGGTCGCACGGGAGCACGAGCTCGACGCGCGGGTGGGGCTGGAGCGGATGACCGAGCAGGTCCGCCACCTCGAGGTCCAGGCCGCCGAGCTGTACCGCGAGGCCGACCGGGTCGAGGCGGCCGTGGCCGAGGCCGCCCGCCGTCGTGAGCTGCGTCGCCAGGGCATCGAGCGGTGCGGTGAGCTCGCGCTGGTCACCCGCACCGCGATCGAGGCGCTCGAGCGCTCCATCGAGGACGCCGTGGCCGAGCGCGACCGGCTCCGCGAGCAGGTGACCGAGACCCGCGGTGCCCTCGCCGAGGTGGGCCAGGAGATCGCGGCCACCGTGGAGGAGCTCGACGGCCTCCGTGAGCGTCGCCACGCCGCGGACCTGCGCCGCCAGGACATCACCAGCCGACTCGACGCGCTCACCACCCGGATCCGCGAGCAGCTCTCGCTCTCGCCCGCAGAGGTCCGCGCCGAGCACCCGGACGCGTCGGGCTACGACACCGACGAGCTCACCGAGCGCGAGGACGAGCTCGTGCGCAAGATCGGCCTGCTCGGGCGCGTCAACCCACTGGCGCTGGAGGAGTTCAAGGCGCTGGAGGAGCGCCACGCCTTCCTGTCCGATCAGCTCGACGACCTGCGCCGCTCGAAGCGCGACCTCGCCGACGTCGTGGTCGCCGTCGACCAGCGGATCCGCGAGGTGTTCCGCGAGGCCTTCGAGGACGTCGCCCGCGAGTTCGAGCTCACCTTCTCCACCGTCTTCCCCGGCGGGCACGGCCGGCTGGTGCTCACCGAGCCCGACGACCTGCTGGCCACCGGCATCGAGGTCGAGGCCCGCCCGCCCGGCAAGAAGGTCACCCGGCTCTCGCTGCTGTCGGGCGGGGAGCGGTCCCTGACGGTGCTGGCGTTCGTCTTCGCCATCTTCCGTGCCCGTCCGAGCCCGTTCTACGTCCTCGACGAGGTGGACGCGGCGCTGGACGACGTGAACCTGCAGCGCCTGCTGAAGGTGATCCGCGGGTTCCGCGGCGCCGCGCAGATCATCATGGTCACCCACCAGAAGCGCTCCATGGAGATCGCCGACGTGCTCTACGGCGTGACGATGGGCCCCGACGCGGTGACCAAGGTGGTCGCCGAGCGCCTGCGCGAGAGCGAGGACAAGCACGACGAGCTCGAGGCCCGGGCCAGCGGCGCGCCCACCGAGGCCGTGGCCGACGTCTCCGACGGGCAGGACGCCGCGGCCGGGGAGGAGGCCGCCGCGGACGACGGTGCGGGCGCGCAGGGCGAACAGACCGTGACCTCGGCCTCCCCCGTGCGTTGAGGGCGGTGAGCGGCGCCGTCGACGGCCCCGCCACCTGTCCTTCACCCGCGGAGCCGACGTGACCGACGCCCGTCCCTGGCACGTCCTGGCTGCGGCGTGCGTGGTGCTGCTCCTGGGAGCGACGTCGCTGGCCGTCCGCTGGCCCGGCGACGGCGGCCCTGCCGGGGTTCCGCTCGCCACCACCACCCCGCAGGCGATGCCCTCCACCGTCGGCGCAGCCGCGTCGAGCCACGACCCGCGGCTCGACGCCGAGCTCGAGCGCATCCGGCACGTCGAGCCACCGGCGCTCGAGGACGAGGAGTCGGGCACGACCCCGGCATCGGAGCCCGACGCACAGGCGCACCCCGAGGCGGACGAGGCCGCCGACGCCGAGCCGGAGGAGCAGGAGGCGGAGCCCGCGCCGGAGCCCGCGCCGGAGTCCGAGCCCCGCGGGCTCCTGCCCCGCGTCGATCCCGAGGCGCTGGAGGCGGTGGCGGCCCGCACCGGCATCCCGCAGCGGGCGCTGGCCGCCTACGCGGGCGCCTCGATGCACATGGGCGAGCAGCAGCCGGCCTGCAACCTCGACTGGGCGCTGCTGGCAGCGATCGGCTACGTGGAGTCGCACCACGGCACGCTCGGGGGCGGGCACATCGCGGAGGACGGCTACACGACCATCGCGATCATCGGCCCTCCCCTGGACGGCACCAACGGCACCCGCGAGATCCGCGACACCGACGGCGGTGAGCTGGACGGCGACGCCACCTACGACCGTGCGGTGGGCCCCATGCAGTTCATCCCGAGCACCTGGGCGGGCTGGGGGACCGACGCCTCGGGCGGCGGCGAGGCGAGCCCGCACCACATCGACGACGCGGCGCTGTCGGCGGCGCGCTACCTGTGCGCCAGCGGCGACCTCAGCGACCCCGACACCTGGTGGCGGGCGGTGCTGCGCTACAACCGCTCCGAGGAGTACGCGCGCCACGTGCTGGCCTACAACAACCACTACGCGGAGCGCAGCCACGGCTGACCAGGGCGGTCGCCGGGTCGACGGATGCGGCAGGGGGCCCGCTGGCCTGCTTGGCTTCACGCGCGACAGCGGCCGCGTCGAGGGAGCTCGCATGGGCCAGGGAACGATCGTGCTGCCGGGCCGGTTCTGTGGACCGTCCGAGTCGGCCAACGGTGGCTACGCCAGCGGTGTGATCGCCGAGGCGCTGGGTGGCGCCGCCGAGGTGGAGCTCCGCCAGCCGCCGCCGCTGGACACCGAGCTGGCGCTGGTGGAGACGGCGACGGGCGTCGAGGCGCGCGACGCCGACGGCCGGGTGGTGCTGCGCGCCCGCCCGCTGGCGCCCGACG
>SKLC01000064.1 GCA_007123425.1 Nitriliruptoraceae bacterium | reverse complement strand
GTCGCCCACCAGCGGCACGTCGCCCTGGGTGATGCGCCCGTAGGTGAACGAGTACTGGCTGGTGCCGCCCGACAGCGAGTTCTTCAGGTGCCAGGTCCCGTCGCGGATGATCCCCGGCCCATCGCGGCCGTTGCCGTTCCAGTCCCCGGCGACCGGCACGTCGCCCTGGCTGACCCGCCCATAGGTGAACCTGTGGTCGGTGGAGCCACCCAGCCCGTCGGTCAGGTGCCAGGTCCCGTCGCGGACCACGCCGAGCGTGTCGCGACCGTCGCCGTTCCAGTCGCCCACCACGGGGACGTCGCCACGCCGGCCGTAGGAGACCACCGTGTCGGCGCCGCCGCTGAGCTCGTTCGACAGGTACCAGGTGCCGTCGACGAACGAGCCGGGGGTCTCGCGGCCGTCGCCGTTCCAGTCGCCCACCACGGGCTCGCCGCCGGTGGCCACCGACCGGACCTGGTCGGTCTGCCCGTCCGAGCACGACGGCACGCTGCCCGCCCCCGAGCCGCTGGGGCGACGGAACACCTGCGTGACCCAGACGGTGCTGCCGCGGCGCTCGACGCCCATGCCGACCTCGGTGAAGCGGCCGTCGAGGATGTTGCGCCGGTGCCCCTCCGAGTTCATCAGGGCCCGGTGGAGCGACTCGGCTGAGCCGCCACGCCCCACGTTCTCGCCCACCACGGTCCAGGAGCGCACGTCGCTGCCCAGGTTGGGGTTGTGGTGGAGGTGGTTGTCGTCCGCCATCCGCTTGGAGTGCTCGCGGGCGACGGCGCGCAGGTCGTCGGCGACCCGCAGCGGCTGCTCGCCGCGCTGGGTGCGCTCCTGGTTGGCGAGGCAGGCGAAGTCCTGCTCCGCGCTCCCGTCGATGGCGGCCTGGGCGGGCGCGGGCGCGCCGGCCAGCAGCAGGCCCAGACCGAGCAGCGCGACCAGCAGGCGCGAGCTCCAGGTGCGGGAGGTCAGGGTCATGGCGTCGTCCGGGTCCGGTGGTCTCCCTTCTGCATCGGGCGCCCGGCCGCGTTCCTTGACGACGCGTGCGACACCAGCGCGCGGCGCGTGCACCGTGGCGTGCCCCTGTCCGTCCGATGGCCGCCGGGTGAGCGCGCGTCGCGCGGCCATGGGCATTCGGTCACGGGAATCGCGGGCAGCGGAACTCGGCCGAGTCGGCGCTTCGTTGCTCTTGGTGGTCAGATCGATCCGCTCAGGGGCACCGGAACCGTCGCGGCGGGTCGACGAGAACGATCAAGACGGTCCCGCCCGGGGCCGACATGGGGAGCGACCGGATCCCGACCCGTCGCGCTCCCTGCCGCCCTCCCACGCGTCACAACGGACTGAGCATGTCTCTCGGACTCCCTCGCCTTCGCGTTCGCGCGCTCGCCCTCGTCGCCTCGCTGGCACTCGTCATCGTGCTGCTGCCGGTCCAGCCGGTGGTGGCGCAGGAGGTGCCCCCGGAGACCCGCGCCACCGTCCTCGACGGGCTCGAGGTGGCCGAGGAGGGGGTGCGCCAGGCCATCCCCGAGATCGACGCTCCCGAACCCGGCCAGGACATCCAGGCCCAGGGCCTGGGTGACGACGCCGACGTGCTGCCCGGCCCGGAGGAGGACCCCGAGTCGGACGACGCCGGGGCCGTGACCACCGAGGAGAGCGACGGGGACGACGCCGAGGTCGAGACCCAGGAGTGGGACCGCAGCGAGGTCAAGGACGCCCCCTTCGCGTTCAGTGGCGTGGGCCTCAAGGGCGACGGTGAGGCGCCGCGGGTCCGGATCCGCACCTCCGAGGACGGCGAGGCCTGGAGCGACTGGCAGGAGATCGACCTCATCGACGAGCTCGACGGCCCGGACGCCGGCAACGGCGAGCCCACCGTCGAGGAGGCGCCGGGCTGGACCAGCGAGATGCTCTGGGTCGGCGAGGCCCGCGCGCTGCAGCTCGAGGTCACGGGCAGCAGCCTCGAGGACCTCGACGTGCATGTGATGGACACCATGGGCCTGTCCGAGTCCCTGCTGGAGCGGACCTCGCGCGCGATGCGGTCGCTGGGCACGGCCCCGGCGGCGGAGGCCTCCAGCGGGCCCTCGGGTGTGATCACCCGTCGCGGGTGGGGCGCCAACGAGTCGCTGCGCAGTGGCTCGCCGAGGTACGCCACGCCCAAGATGGCCGTGCTGCACCACACCGCCGGCTCCAACTCCTACACCCGGGCGGAGGCGCCGGGCGTGGTCCGCGGCATCTACAACTGGCACACGCAGGGCAACGGCTGGAACGACATCGGCTACAACTTCCTCGTCGACCGTTACGGCCAGGTCTATGAGGGCCGCTACGGCGGCATGGACCGCGGTGTCGTGGGGGCGCACGCCGCTGGCTGGAACACCGGCACCTTCGGCGTGGCCATCATGGGCAACTTCGAGGTGGCCGCGCCACCTACGGGCGCGGTGAGCGCGGCGACCGACGTGCTCGCGTGGGGCTTCGCGCAGCACGGCATCGACCCCCGCCCCAACGCCACCGTGTGGCACAACAATCGGACCATCAGCACCCTGGTGGGCCACCGCGACGTCGGCAACACCTCCTGCCCGGGGCGCTACCTCGCTGCCCGGATGGGCGACATGAAGCAGGGCATCGCCGAGCGCAACGGGACCTCGGCGGTGGCCACCGGCGGCGAGCCCGTGGTGGGCGACTGGAACGGCGACGGCCGCGAGACCCCCGGCACCTTCGTCGACGGCACCTGGTACCTGTCCAACGAGTTCAACGGCGGCGCGAACACGGTCGCCTCGTACGGCCGGCGCGGTGACATCCCCGTGGTGGGCGACTGGAACGGCGACGGTCGCGACACGCTCGGCGTGGTCCGTGACGGGACCTGGCACCTGACCGACGGGTTGGGTGGGTCGACCGACCACTGGTTCACCTACGGGCGGGTCAGCCAGGGCGACGTGCCGGTCACCGGCGACTGGAACGGCAACGGCCGCACCGGGATCGGCATCATCCGCGACGGGACCTGGCACCTGAAGAACTCGCTGTCGGGCGGCAGCAGCCAGTACTCGTTCACCTACGGGCGCATCACCCAGGGCGACGTGCCGCTGGTGGGCGACTGGAACGGCAACGGCCGCGAGACGATCGGGATCGTGCGCGAGGGCACCTGGTACCTGCGCAACACCCTGTCGGGCGGCAACGGCCAGCACGTGTTCACCTACGGCCGGGTACTGCGCGGGGACGTGCCCGCGATCGGCGACTGGAACCGCAACGGCGTCTCCGGGGTCGGCATCGTCCGAGGCCGGGAGTGGCACCTGCGCTACACGCTGTCCGGCGGCAACGCCCAGATCCGCTTCGAGTACT
>SKLC01000278.1 GCA_007123425.1 Nitriliruptoraceae bacterium | reverse complement strand
GGGCGCTCCCCGTCGGGCAGGAACCAGCCGAGGAGCCCCGCCCAACGGCTCTGCCAGCTCTCGCGCGTGGCCGCGCGGTCCTCCTCGCTCGGGTCGAGCGCGTCGGCGAGCTCCCGGTCAGCGGCGGCGGTCAGCAGCCGCTCGATGCCCGGCCCCTCGAGGTCGCGCAGCAGCGCGGCGATGTGGGCCTGGGCGACGACCAGCTCGCCGATGAACCGCTCGAGGTAGTCGAGCAGCCCGTCCTTGTAGGCCAGCAGCGCGTCGACGTCGACCGCATGCAGGTCGACGGTGCGCTGGAGGCTGGCGACGAAGGTCTGCGCGCGGTCGGTGAGCTCGTCGAAGCGGTCCCACAGCGAGCGCAGGGTGAGGTGGACCTTGCCGACGTCGAGGTCGTCACCGCCGAGGTCGTCGCCGGCATCCAGGTGGTCGCGCAGCTCATGCAGCAGGTCGCGGATGTCGCCCAGCGCCGCCGTCTGCAGCTCCCCGGAACGGCGCAGCCCCTGCTCGAAGACGTCCAGGGCGCGCTCGGTCGCCTCGCCCGCGGGGGTGAGCCGGTAGAGGAAGCGGGCCCGGTAGAACTCCTCGACGGTGGCCACCTCGGCGGTGTCCGGGTCGGCCGAGACGTTGCCCCAGGTGACCAGCTGGCGCAGGGCCGCCTCGACCTCGTCGACATCGACCCGGGTGGGCATGGCCGCCACGACGTCGCTGGGGCGCAGGTGCAGCACGAAGCGGGCCTTCGCGTCGGCGAAGACCCCGAGCACCTCGCGGTAGAGGTGGCGCTTGTCCGCAGCGAGGTGCGCGAACGTGCCGTAATCGCTGTGCACCGCTCCCCCGGGCCTGCCGCTTCGAGATCGAGCCTGTCGGGATCGAGCCAGCCGAATCCGGGCTCTGGCCGAAGGGTAGTGGCGACCGGCGACACCGGTTCTGCCCACCCGCGGTATCCACAGGCCCGGGAGAGACGGTGGCCTGGCTCATCCAGGAGTCGCCGTCTTCCCCGCGGGGTGAATATGCGACCAGTAACCTCGTCGTCCACAAGGGTGCGGGGCCCGGAGGTGGCGTGATGAGCGACCGCAGTAGCGTCGAGGACATGCCAGAGGTCCGGGTCCGTCCGTTGCGGCGCGTCGAGTACGACCTGCTCGTCGAGCAGGGAATGCTCACCACGCAGGACCGGATCGAGCTGCTCGACGGGGAGCTCGTCACGGTGACGCCGCAGCACGCCCCCCACGCCGGGATCGTGGAAGCACTCAACGAGCGGTTGATGCCGGAGTTGGCCGGCACGGCACGGGTTCGGGTCCAGCTGCCCTTCGCGGCGGGCGAGCACTCCGAGCCGGAGCCCGACATCGCGATCGTGCCCGCCGACGAGCCCCGCGATCGCCACCCACAACGGGCGCTGCTGGTCATCGAGGTGGCCGACGCGCCCGTGCGGCTCGACCTGGTGCACAAGGCGCGGATCTACGCGGCCACCGGGGTGCCCGCCTACTGGGTGATCGACATCAACGACGAGGTGGTCCACGTCCACGCCGACCCCTCCGATGACGGCTACGCGACCGTGACCCAGCACGGTCCCGACGAGCCCCTCGACGCCGCCGGGGTCACGTTGACGCTCCGTGAGCTCACCGACGCCGACCAGTAGCCGACCGAGGTCGGGGCGGGCTCACAGCAGCGTCGGCTCCCCGCCGTCGTAGACCAGCCGGCCGTCCTCGACGCGGACGACGTCGGTGGGCTGGTGCTCGGCGAGGCGCCCGTCGTGGAGCAGGTGGCGCAGCTCGACGTCGGTGAGCAGCGTGACGTGGTCCGCGATCAGCCGCCGGTGGCAGCGCCACCACAGCGACTCGGAGCACAGCACCGCGACCCGCCGATGACGGGCCTCGACCAGCACCTCCCCGATCGCGTCGCGGAACTCGGCCGTGTCGAGGTGGTCCGCGTAGGCCTGGAAGGAGGGGTTGCGCAGCCCGGTGTTGGGTGAGCCCGTCGCACGGCTGCGGCGCCCGCCGAGCCGCTCCTCCCAGCGGTAGTCGATGCCCGCACCGGGCAGCCACGCCTCGAGCCGGTCGCGGGCCACGTGCGGGTGGCGGCGGCTGCCCGGATGCCGGCGCACGTCGACGACCGAGGCGACCTCAGCGCCGAGCAGCAGCTCCTCGAGCTCCTGCTGGGAGGCCGTGCCGTGGCCGACGGTGATGATCACGCCGCTACCACTGGGTCCACCAGCCCACCTCCGGGTCGTCGGGCACCGGTAGCGTGCCACCACCGAGCACAGGCCACACCGATGCTGCCCGGATGACCACCGCCTACCTCGCCGCCGACGGCTTCGAGCCGGAGCTCGACGAGGAGCTCGCCCGTGCCGGTGTGGTCGTGGGCCACCGCCACGGTCGGCTCCGCATCAGCGAGAGCCCGCCCGTCCACGCCGCCTGGGCCGCCAACGTCTGGTGGGACGCGGAGCGGATCGCCGTGTCCTCGATCGGAGACGCCGCGAGGAAGCTGCGCCAGCGGCAGCGCAACTGGGCCCTGTACGCACCCGAGCACCGTGGGCGGGCGCAGCTGGTCGCCGACAAGCTCCCCCATGTGGCCGCGCGTCCCCTCGAGCTTGGCGAGGTGGCCCCCGACGCGCCCCTGGGCTCCTGGACCCTGCTGGAGCGCGATCTGGTGCTGGCCGCCACCGACTGCTCGAGTCCCTTCCCCAACGGCGAGCCGCGGTTCGTCGAGGACCGCCAGGGCCCGCCGAGCCGCGCGTACCTCAAGCTGTGGGAGGTCTTCGCCCGACTGCGCCGACAACCGCGCCCGGGCGAGCGCTGCCTCGACCTCGGCGCCGCACCCGGCGGCTGGACGTGGCTGCTGGCCCGCTCGGGGGCCGAGGTGATCGCCCTCGACCGGGCACCCCTGGCACCCGAGACGGCGAGGCTGGAGAACGTGACGTGGCGGCAGGGGTCCGCGTTCGTCCTCGACCCCGACGACGTGGGGCCCGTCGACTGGTGGTGCAGCGACATCGTCGCCTACCCGGACCGGCTGCTGGACCTGGCGACGCGCTGGCTGGACTCCGGCCGGGTGCGCAACCTCGTCTGCACGGTCAAGTTCCAGGGCGCGACCGATCACGACGCGGCCGACCGCTTCGCGGCCCTGCCCGGCGCGCAGCTGTTCCACCTCTCGCAGAACAAGCACGAGCTGACCTGCGTGGTGCTCGACGCGGCCTGACTGCGCCCGGTGCCGCCCGGCATCCGCCGACCCGGCTACGCGCGGCCATCACCCCACCGTGATGGTGGTCAGCAGGTAGGTGTTCTCCACCACGGCGGTGTCGTCGGGCGAGCGGTCGTAGCGCTGGAAG
>SKLC01000011.1 GCA_007123425.1 Nitriliruptoraceae bacterium | reverse complement strand
GCGCGGCGCGCCGCGCCCCGGGTGCGCGACCGGCCGGGACGGGCGCCCGACGGGCGCTGCGCGGTGGCTTCGAGCAATGGCCTCGAGCAGGCGCGAACGATTCCGAAAGATCCGTTTCGTCGGCCGAAGCGCTGGGCTAGCCTGCTCCGCGGGAGCCGATGAGAGGGGTAGTGCCGTGGACTTCGTCGCCGGACACGCCGAGAACCAGCCCGACAAGCCCGCCCTGGTCGAGCCCGGCCGGCAGCTGACCTTCAAGGAGCTGGTCGAGCGGCGCAATCGGCTGGCCAACTCGCTGCTCGGGCTGGGCCTGGGCAAGGGCGACCGGATCATCAGCTACGGCGCGAACTCCGTGGAGCTGATGGTGGTGTCCGCCGCCGTCTCGGCCATCCAGGGCATCACCGTGCCCATGAACCGCATGCTGGTGGGCGAGGAGGTCGCCTACATCCTCTCCCACTCCGACTCCAAGGCCGCCTTCGTCGACGACCGCTACCTCTCGGTGATCGAGCAGGTCCGCGACCAGGCGCCCAACATCGAGCACTGGGTCACCTTCGGCGACGAGCGCCGCGACTGGGCGCACCACCTCGAGGACCTCGTCGCCACGGGCGACCCCGACGCCCCGCCGGTGGAGGCCGACCCGGACTCGGCCGGCGGCGCGATGATGTACACCTCCGGCACCACCGGCAAGCCCAAGGGGGCGCTGCGCTCCAGCATCGACACCGGCATGGTGTTCAACTGGCTGGCGGCCTTCGACCTCATGGACGGCGAGCACGTCCACCTCGTCGCCGGGCCGCTCTACCACTCGGCGCCCGCGGCCTTCGCGCAGTTCGCGACCGTGCTCGGCAACACCACGGTGGTGATGCCCAAGTTCGAGGCCGAGGAGGCGCTGCGGCTGATCGACGAGCACAAGGTCACCACCACCTTCATGGCGCCCACGCTCATCAAGCGCATCATGGACCTGCCCGACGAGGTCAAGGACCGCTACGACCCCACCTCGATGATGGCCCTGATCACCGGCGCGGCGCCCTGCCCCCAGAACCTCAAGGAGGCCGCCAACGAGTTCTTCGGCGACGCGCTCTTCGAGTTCTACGGCTCCACCGAGCTCGGCATCAACACGGTCCTGCGGCCCGAGGACGTCACCGCCAAGCCCGGCTCCTGCGGCAAGGTCATGGACGGCATGGAGATGGCCGCCTTCGACGACGACGGCAACCGGCTCGGCGTGGGCGAGGAGGGCGAGCTCTTCGTCCGCCGCTACAAGGGCATGTTCGACGAGTACTACAAGAACGAGGAGGCCACCCGCGACGCCGAGCTCGGCGGGGGCGAGTGGGTCTCGGTCGGCGACGTCGGCCGCATCGACGAGGACGGCTTCGTCTTCATCGGCGACCGCAAGAAGGACATGATCATCTCCGGCGGGGTCAACATCTACCCCGCCGAGATCGAGGACGTGCTCCACCGCATCGATGCGGTCGACGACGCGGCGGTGTTCGGCGTGCCCGACGACGAGTTCGGCGAGCGCGTGCACGCGGCGATCTCGCTGCACCCCGGGGCGCGGCTGACCGAGGGCGACGTGATCTCGTTCTGCCGGGAGCACCTCGCCGGCTACAAGATCCCCCGGGAGGTCTCGTTCCGCGAACAGCTGCCGCGCACCCCGACCGGGAAGCTGCTCAAGCGCGAGCTGCGGGCCCCGTACTGGGAGGGTCGGGACCGCGTCATCTAGCGCGTGCCACCCGGGCGAGGCGCACGTGCCCGGTATGGTCCCGATCGAACGGACCCATCCGTGGAGGATCACCGTGTCCAGCAGCCCGGAGCCCGATGCGCTCGCCGTCCCCGAGCCTGCGCCCGAGGACGAGCACACACGCATCCTGATGCGGCTCGCCTCGCGGATCACGCACCTGCAGCGTGAGGCGCTCAATCAGCTGGATCCGCCGCTGGGCATCACCCAGTACGGCGTGCTGGCGCGGCTCGCCCACGACACCCGGTCGATGTCGAACCTGCGCGCCCGCTCGACGGTGACCTTCTCCACGCTCTCGGAGGCCACCAGCTCGCTGGTGCGGCAGGGGCTCGTGGACCGCGTGCGCAGCGAGCAGGACCGCCGCAGCGTGGACCTCTCGCTCACCGACGAGGGCCGCCGGGTGCTGGCCCGGGCCCAGGTCGCGCTCAACGAGATCCGCGAGGAGCTCACCGCCGACCTCCCCAGGGCCACCGAGGAGGAGCTGGAGTCCTTCTGGCGCCCGCTGGCCACCAACGTGCGCACGGCGCTGGCCGAGCACTCCAAGCGGGCCGAGCTCGGCCACGGCGGGGACGACGGGTAGCGGACCCGGGCTCGTGGGCACCATCGCGCGCCCGAGCCGCCGCGCGATGGTGGCTAGAAGCGGCGGATGACCGTGGTCTGGCTCGCGGTGCCCAGCAGCACGCCCCGCTCGTTCCACATGTGGGCCAGCCCGTGGGCGACCCCGTGCTCGACGCCGTGGATGCGCACGTCCACCAGGTACCACTCGCTCGGGGCGAGCTGGAGGACCCGCACGGCGTTGTCCAGGCTCTGCCCCCCGGCGCGCTCCCCGAGCGCGAAGCTGATGCCGGCCGGGATGAAGTCGCCCACCAGGCCCAGCGCGGCCGAGGAGCAGGCCAGCTCGGGGACGCGTACCCAGAAGCCGCTGCGCCCCGGGGCCACCTTGCCGGGCTCGCGGCCCCCCGAGGGGTCGACCACCAGCCGGGTCTCCACCCGGTCCATGATGGTGCCCACGAAGCGGGCGGGGCGCTCGCGCGGCGGGCACTGCTCGGGCGGCAGGCTCTCCGGCGGGATCGCCCAGGCACCGCTCAGGTCCGAGTCGCGGCGGCCCAGCGTCGCCGAGACGTGGAAGATGTCGGTGCCATCGCTGCTGCCCACCACCCGCGCCTGGGTGAAGCGGTTGCCCGCCACCATGGGCAGCACGTCGAGCCGAACCACGTCGGGGGGCCGGACGAAGGAGAGGAACTGGGCCACCGCCCACACCAGCGGCCGGCCCGTGGTGCGCTCGAGCGCCTCCGCGGCGGCGCCCAGGGCGCTGCCGCCGAACAGCGCGCCGATGCCCGAGCAGATCTCGGGGACCACGGGCAGCTCCCAGACCTGGGCGTCGTCGGTGGGTCGCAGACCGAAGAAGGCGGCGGTGTCGATGGCTCGCTCCTTGCTCGCGCGTCGCGCGGCTCGTTCCAGGGGGACGGCGGCTGGCCCGGACGTCGGGCCCCGCGCCCCGCGTGAGGGTCAGCCACCGCTCGGGCGCGGTGGGTCGACGGCGTCGCGGACGGGATCGTCGGCGCTGGTGCCGGCCGGCGCCTCGCCGGTG
>SKLC01000087.1 GCA_007123425.1 Nitriliruptoraceae bacterium | reverse complement strand
GCTCGCCGGCGTCCGGGCGGCGATCGACGTCAGCGACGGCCTGGGGCGTGACCTGGGGCATCTGGCCCGCGGCTCCGGCGTGCGCATCCGCCTCGACGCCGAGCGGCTGCCGATCGCGCCCGGGGTCGCCGCGGTCGCCGATCGGCTCGGCCTCGACGTGCTCGACCTGGTCGTCGGGGGCGGCGAGGACCAGGCGCTCGCCGTCACGGTGCCCGCCGATCGGCTGGGGCGCCTCGACGTGGCCCTCGACACGGTGGGCCTGCGAGCCCGGGTGATCGGGGAGGTCGTCGACGGCGCCGGCGTGGACCTCGACGGGCGCGACGTGGGCGCGCTGGGCTGGGAGCATTCGTGAGGCCGCGCCGGCGGCGAAGTAGCCTCGTGCCACGGCCGTAGGCAGGAGGCGCGCATGGCCGCGGATCGCCCGCCGCTGGCGCTGACGATCGCCGGCTCGGACTCCGGCGGCGGCGCCGGGATCCAGGCGGATCTCAAGACCTTCGAGGCCCACGGCGTCTACGGCATGTCGGTGATCACGGCGCTGACGGCGCAGAACACCCTCGGGGTCCAGGGGGTGGAGACGATCCCGTCGGTTTTCGTGCGCGAGCAGCTGGACTCGGTCGCGACCGACATCGGGGTCGATGCCGCCAAGACGGGGATGCTCGCGACCGCGCCCATCATGGAGGCCGTGGCGGCCGGCGTCGCGTACCACGGGATCGAGGCGCTGGTGGTGGACCCCGTGGCCGCCTCGAAGCACGGGGACCCGCTGCTCGAGGACGATGCGCTCACCGCCCTGCGCGAGGCGGTGCTCCCGGCCGCGCTGGTGGCCACCCCCAACGTCGGCGAGCTCGAGCTGCTCACCGGCGTCCTCGTCGAGCACCCCGACGACCTCCCGCGCGCCGCAGATGCGTTGCTGGAGCTCGGCTGCCGGTGGGCCCTGGTCAAGGGAGGCCACCTGGCCGGTGAGCAGGCCTGCGACCTGCTCACCGACGGTCGGCACCGCGAGTGGCTCACCGCGCCCCGTCTCGACGTGCGCGACACCCACGGGACCGGCTGCACCCTGGCCGCTGCGATCACCGCGCGCCTGGCGGCGGGCGACGACGTGGTGCCAGCCGCCGTGGCCGCGAAGGACTACCTCACGGGGGCGCTGCGCCGGGGTGTGCGGATCGGGGAGGGCATCGGCCCGGTCGATCATCGCTGGCGCGAGCGCTGACCCCGCCCGGGGGCTGCGCCGGCGGCGTGCCCGCGCAGCCGCGATGCCAGGTGACGGCGCCAGGCGGCTGCAGCGTGACCCCGCGAGCGGACGCTCGTTGATCCTCGCGTCGCATGCGCACGGCGTCCGCCCGCGGAGGCCGGCCGAGCCGGAGGTCGATCCGTCGTGTCGCTGCCCACCCCTCCCGGGTCGTCGCGCGGGGTCGCCGCGGTGCTGCTGCTGGCGGTGCTGCTCGCCGCCTGCGGACGGCAGCCCCCGCAGGTCACCGCCGACGACGGGCGCGGGTCCGAGCGTCCCTCCACGGAGATCTGGATCCCCGAGACCCGGGAGGTCGACGAGCCCGATCGCGACCCCGACGACGCCGAGGTGCTCGCGGCCCGGGCCGAGGAGGACGCCGCGACCGTGCCCGAGCCGGACGGCCATGAGCCCCCGGGCTCGCCCGACGGTGCGGCGGGGGCCGGGCAGCGCGACGTCGCCGAGCGGGGCGGAGCAGCGAACGACGCCCAGATCCCGGGGACCGAGGACGAAGATCGTCGGGCGCCCGGCGAGGGCCACGGGAACGGAGACGACGAGCGGGAGGGCCGGCCACGGTCCGGACCCGAGCCCCACGAGACCGCCGAGCGTCGCGACGGCGACGCCGATCCCGACGAGCTCGACGAGCTCGAGACGGCGGGAGCCTGCGGCGTCGAGCGGGAGGCGCCCGCACCCGGCCCGGTCGAGCTGGACGAGGCCGTCGCCGAGCTGCGTGCCACGCTCGCGGAGCGCTGGCCGCAGACCCACGCCGGGGCCTGGGTGGTGGAGGACGTCGAGGCGGGTGCGACCGTCCGGGTCGCGTTCACCGAGCGGGTGGGCACCGCGGTGCGGCAGCTGTGCGAGCAGTTCGAGCACCCCGAGCTGCTCGAGGCCGTGCGCGCCCACCACGCCGCCACCGAGCTCGCGGACCTGGCGGCCGAGGTGGTCGCCGAGCGCGACGCGCTGCGGGCAGGGCAGGAGCCCGAGGACCTGCCGGCGGCGATCCGAGCGACCCGCGGCCGGTATGCGGTCGTCGTCGACTACCCGGTCAACGGGCTCACGATCACCGTCGCCGAGCCCGGGGCGGTCCTGCGGGATGCGTTCCGCGACCGCTATGCCGAGCGGATCCGCCTCGTGGCCGGCGACGGGGAGGACGACGGCGAGGTCGACCGCGGAGCGCGCGAGCACGAGTTGGACGCGACCGGCGCCGGCCCGTGACGGCACACGCGAACGAGCCGCCGTGCGACGGCGGCTCGTGGAGGTCGTGCGAGCGGTCCGGTCAGCGGGAGCGGACCGGGGGACGCTGGACCTTGCCGGCCTTGAGGCAGCCGGTGCACACGTTCATCCGCACGGTGCGGCCGTCGACGTAGGCCTTCACCCGCTGGACGTTGGGGCTCCAGCGCTTGCTCGAGCGGCGGTGGGAGTGGCTGACCTGCTTGCCGTACCAGGGCTGCTTGTTGCAGAGCTCGCAGACGGAGGCCATGAGACGTTCCTTCGTGGTGGCCGTGCAGCGGCGGGGCGGCGCGGGTCGCGCGGCGCGGGCCGGCCGGTGAGTGGGGAGAAGGCCAAGCGCTCGCGCAGTGGCCATGATCCGGCTGGGGAGGATAGCAGCCCCGCCCACGGGACGCAGCCGGCTCCCGGCGCGCGGGCGGGGCGCGAGTAGGATGGGGCCGGGTCGAGGCGAGGTGTGACGTGAGCGAGACGCACGACGCGTCGCTGGAGATCCAGCAGCTGCCCACGCTGCTCGCGCGGGTCCATGCCGCCCTCGAGGCGCGCCGCGAGGAGATCGACGAGCTCAACGTCTTCCCGGTTCCCGACGGGGACACGGGCACCAACATGACGCTCACGGTGCGCGCCGCGCTGGACGCGGTGGAGGGCGCCGAGCACCCGCGCGATCGGGCCCGGGCGGCGATCGAGGGGGCCCTGCGCGGCGCCCGGGGCAACTCCGGGGTGATCCTGAGCCAGATCCTGCGGGCGGTCGCCGAGGTCGCGCACGAGGCCGGCGAGGGGCCGCTGGACGCGCAGCGCTACGCCTCGGCGCTCGAGCGTGCCCGCCGGCTCGCCTACGAGGCGGTGGCTGCCCCCGTGGAGGGCACGATCCTCACGGTCGTGGGTGCCGC
>SKLC01000262.1 GCA_007123425.1 Nitriliruptoraceae bacterium | reverse complement strand
GCGCCGAGGAGCGCGCCGCCCGGGAGGCCGAGGAGCGCGCGGCCCGCGAGGCCGAGGAGACAGCCCAAGCCCCCAGCGGCACGAACGGCCGCAACGGCGCCTCACCCGGACAGCGTGCACCCGGCGCAACGTCGCCCGGCAGCAGCGCTCCCCGCGAGAGCTCGCCACCGGCGGCCGACGGGTGGCTGCGACCTACCAACGGCCGGGTCACCTCCCGCTACGGCATGCGGACCCACCCCG
Organism: Nitriliruptoraceae bacterium; assembly: GCA_007123425.1. GTDB lineage: Bacteria > Actinomycetota > Nitriliruptoria > Nitriliruptorales > Nitriliruptoraceae > SKLC01. The sequence continues at coordinate 11,947 of SKLC01000262.1, read as the reverse complement.
TGCACGGCGGGCAGCGCCTGCACGCGGGGGTCGACCTCGCCTCGCCCACCGGCACCCCGGTGCGGGCCAGCCGCGACGGGATCGTGTCCTTCGTGGGCTGGATGAGCGGCTACGGCAACACCGTCATGGTCAGCCACGGCGACGGCCGCGTGACCCTGTACGCGCACCTGTCCGGCTACGGCGTCGCCGTCGACCAGTACGTCGAGCAGGGGACCGTGGTCGGCGGGGTCGGCATGTCGGGCACCGCGACCGGGCCGCACCTGCACTTCGAGGTGCGCGTGGGCGGCCAGCCCCAGCAGCCCTGCGGCTACATCCCCTGCTGACACCTCGCCTCGCGGCCGCTCCTAGGTCAGGTGCTCGGGGCGGAGGGTCAGGATGGGCAGGGGGGCGTGGCGGATGACGTCGGTGGTGACGCTGCCGGTGAGCATCCGGGCGAGGCCGGTGCGGCCGTGGGTGGCCATGACGATGAGGTCGGCGCTGCGGAAAGCGGCCTGGCGGATGATGCCGGACGCAGGACGGGCGTCCTCGATCACCTGCCAGCTCGTGGTGATGCCTGCTTGGGCGAGTTCGTCGGTGGTGCGTCGAAGCTCGGTGCTGATGGCGCGAGTCTCCTCGGGGACGGTGATGTCGCCGATGGTGGGGTCGCCCAGCGGGTAGGTGATGTGGATGAGGTCGAGCTCGAGGTCGAGCTCGCTGGCCCAGGTGCGGGCGGTCGGCAGGATGCTGGCCGATGTCGTCGACCCGTCGAGGCAGACCAGCAGCCGTCGCAGGTCGCGCTTCCGGGTGGGCGCCCGGAGTCTGGGCCCGGTCACGACCAGGGGAGCGTGGAGGTGGCGGACGACCTCGCCCGTGACGGTGCCGAAGAGCGCTTCGCCCGTGGCCGTGCGGCCGCGGCTGGCCATGCACAGCATGCCGGGGGGGTCGCTGGCGCGCACGTGGTCGCAGATCGCCGGCGCCGGGGCGGGGGCGTGGACCACGTGGACGTCGTGGTCTTCGGGCTGCGCCTCGGCGGCCGGGTCGTCCTCGGTGGCGACGTGGAGGATCTCGAGGGGAGCACGCCACGTGTGGGCCAGCTCCTCTGCGTAGGGCAGCGGGGCCAGTGCGCGCCGGGCGCCGTCGAAGGGCAGGATGATCCGGTCGTACATGGGTGGCCTGGTCGAGGTTCGGATCGGTGACTGTAGGCGCCGGTCGGAGGTGGTGCCGTCGACGGGCACCCGGATCGGCGGGGCGGGTGGGCGCCTGCGCAGCGGTCCCGGCCGGGGCCCGTCGCTGAACGCGGCAGGACCCAACGGGTGGTCAGCGAGGCGCGAAGTAGGCTCGCGCGTCTGATGCCGCCCGGGCCGAGCTGGACGTGGAGCTCACCCTCGAGATCGACACGCTGCTGCTCGTCGGTGCGGTCATGGCCCTGTCGGCGGTGTTCGCCTCCGCAGCGATCACCCGCCGGTCACGTCGCTTCCGGATCTCGGGTGCCCTGCTGTTCCTCGTGCTGGGCATGGCCTTCGGGGACGACGGGCTGAACCTGATCAGCCTCGACGACACCGAGCTGGTCCAGAACAACCTCGTCACGAGGAGTGCTCTCGGGGGGCAGGGCGCTCGTTCGCCCGCGGCGCGCTCTCGCCTCGCGAGGTGAGCCAGGCTCCCAGGATGACCAGCGCGGTGCCGACCAGCGCGAGCGGGGCGACGCGCTCGCCCAGGACGAGGACGCCGAGGAGGATGGCGACCACGGGCACGAGGTAGACCGACACCGAGCCGCGCGGGCCGCCCACGCGGCCGACCAGGGAGGTCATGGCCGCGAAGGCGAGGCCCGTGCCCACGGCGCCGAGGGCGAGCATGGCCAGCGCGCTGGTCCACGACCAGCTGGAGTCGGACAGGCCGGCGGCGGCGAAGGGCGCCACGGCGACGGCCGCGACCAGCTGTGCGCGTAGCAGCACAGGCAGGGAGCCGTAGCGCTGCTGCAACGGGACGGCGAGGTTGAACGCGAAGCCGTAGAGCACCACGGCCAGCAGCACCAGCACCACGCCGCGGGGGGCGGCGTCGGCGCCCCGGAGGTTGGGCAGGCTGATGGCCACCACGCCGAGGAAGCCGATGGCCAGCCCCGCCAGCTGCCATCGCCCGGGGGCGCGGCGCAGCAGCATGGCCGCCACCACCGCGGTTGCCAGCGGCGCCGCGCCGTTGATCATGCCGGCGACCGAGGAGGCGATGTGCTGCTGGGCCAGCGGGAAGAGGGTGAGCGGCACGCCCATCCACACGATCCCGAGCAGCGCCACGCGCGGCAGGTCGGCGCGGTCGACGGGGCGTCGGGCACGCGGGAAGGCGACCAGCGCCGCGGCGCCCAGGGCGATGCGCGCGAAGGCCACGACGGGTGGTGCGAAGGTCTCGAGCCCGATCTCGATGAAGAAGAACGACGCGCCCCAGATCGTGGCGATGCTCGCCAGCAGGGCCCACTCCGCGGGACCGAAGGCATCCAGACGGGTGCCCGCAGCCGTGGGAGCGAGCGGGTCGCGGGCGGGCGATCCGGGGCGGGCCTTGGAATCCATGGTGCGGGCCAGTCGGGGTCGGAAAGCGCGGGAGGCGACGTCGGGCCACCTCGCACCACGCACGGCGAGCCGTACGCCTGCCAGGCCGTGCGGCGCCCGGATCCGCGCCCACGGGCGGTGTCCCTGAGATCGGACCTGCGATCGAGGCAGCGAGGGTTTCGCGCCGCGGAGAGGCGAGCGTCGGCCGGGCCGCCTCGGCGAGGGCAGCGACGGTGGACGACAGGGGACGATAGCGCCACCGGCTCGCGTACGCGGCCGCATCGGGTGGGCTGCTCGACGGCGCCGCCGGGGGATACGCTGGTCGGCTCATGGCTGCGAAGAAGAGCAAGAAGAACAAGCCCTCCTCCTCGGGCGGGGGCGACGGGACCAAGCTCGTCGCCCAGAATCGTCGTGCCCGCTTCGACTACCACCTCGATGAGCGCTACGAGGCGGGCCTGCAGCTCGTCGGCACCGAGGTCAAGAGCCTGCGCGACGGCAAGGCGTCGTTGGCGCAGGCCTGGGTCAAGATCGATGAGAACGGCGAGGCCTGGCTGATGCAGGCCCACATCCCCGAGTACGCCTTCGGCAATCGCAACAACCACGACCCCACGCGTGAGCGCAAGCTGCTGCTGCACGCCCGCGAGCTCGACCGCCTCGCCCATGCCGTCGCGGCCAAGGGCGTGACGCTGGTCCCCACGCGCCTGTACTTCCGGCAGGGCAAGGCCAAGCTCGAGTTCGCCCTCGGCCGCGGCAAGAACGTCGCCGACAAGCGCCGCACCGCCGCCCAGCGCGACGCCAAGCGCGAGATCGACCGGGAGCTCAAGGCACGTCGCCACGCCTGAGCGGCGTGGTCGGATGTGGCAGATGACCGCTTCGCCGTCCGACCCGCGCCCGCAGCGGATTCAGGCCCGCATGGCGGTGTGCGGTGTGACCAACGGCCCGGACCTTCGGCCGGTGGCAGCGCGATCTCCGCCTACGGGCCAGGCAAGGGAAGACGTGCGGCGTCGGCCGCGTTACTCTCTGTTGGGCGCCCCGAACCAGGGGCGCAGGGTCCTTGAGAACTGCAGAGCGTCGATGCGCAAGCTCACCCGATCATGGGGCTGACATGGTCTCGACCGTGACCGGTCCGATGCCAGGGGAGCGTGCCGAGGGTGCCGACGTGACCTCGACAAAATGCGTCGGAACCAACAAGTGCCAACACTGACAACGACCAGTCGATGGTGCTCGCGGCGTAACAACGTCGCGCCGATCCGCCTCTGAGGCCTCGTAGGAGGACCGGATCGTCATGAACGAGGCTCACCTCGATGCCTGTGCCACCGGGCATCGGGGGACACCGCAGGTGGCTAGGTCCGCGAAGCTGCTCGGTCTCGGAGCGTCGCGGTCCGAAATCGACCGAGACCTACGCACGTAGAGCCCCGAGCATTGGGGTTGCGGGACCCGGGTTCGACTCCCGGCAGCTCCACTCAGGGGTATTCGTGGAATACCCCGTCCCCGATTCGTGAAAAGCCCGTGTGATGACGTCGCCGCCGGGATGGCCACCAAGGGCCGACCGACGGGGATGGGCGACCGGGCCCGCCGCCACCAAGGGCGCGGGTAACGGGTCCCATCCACGACTTCATCGCACGAACCTGGCGCATCGACGCCTTGCAGCACAAGAGCCCGCCGAGCATGCTCGGCGGGCTCTTCGTGGTGTCCGGGCCCGGGCCGCCTGTCCGTCGGCCGGGAGCGGCAGCTGGGTGGGGTGCACGACGGCCCGGTCGATCGCCGTCAGCGGCGCCCGGCGTGGGCAGGCGCGCCCCGCTCCACCCGCTCGGGCGGGCCACTGGTGCGCACCGGGAAGGGCGTGGGCAGGACCAGCTCCACGTTGCGGTCCATGGGGGAGCCGACGCGGTGGTCGTAGAGGCTCTCGCGGCCCTGATGGTCACGGAAGTCGTTGTAGGCGAGCTCGCGGCCATAGGCGGCCAGCTCGAGGTGGCCGTAGGCGCCGTCCGGCGGCCCGAAGGCGCTGACGGGATCGGCGGGCCCGCCCTGGTCGATCAGCGAGCAGACGAGCGACAGGGTGCGGTCACGGTTGTCGACCAGCTCGATGACCCGGGTCTGCATGGGGAAGTCGAGCTGCGCCGAGGTGGCGATCTCCCAGAACCCGTCGCTGCGTCGCTGGGCGTCGCCGTGCGCCCAGATGCGGTTCATGTGGCTGTGGCCGTTGATCAGCGCCACGACGTTGGGGTAGCGCAGCAGCACGTCCTCGAGCTCGTCGCCGAGCACCCGCTTCGGGTCGTCGGGGGAGGCGGCGTCGTTGTCCATCGTGGCGAGGTTGTGGTGGGAGAACAGCAGCACGAGCTGATCCTCGGCGCGGCTTCGCTCCTGGCGACCATCGGGGGCGTGCCAGCGGGAGTGGACCGCCTGCAGCTGCTGCTCGAGCCATGCCAGCTGCTGCCGACCGATGGAGCCCGAGGCGCCCCCACGCCGGTTGGTGGTGTCGAGTGCGATGCCGAGCAGCGGCACGTCCTCGACCGGGTGGAAGGTGTAGTACAGGGTGGTGTCGACGTCGGCGTCGCCGAGGTTCTGCTCGGTGAAGCCGTGGCCGTGTGGCGCGCCGTCCGACCAGTCGAAGTGCGCCTGCACGTACTCGCGCGGACCGATCAGTCGACGATCCGGGTCGGCGGTGACGGCCCGCCACGGGGCTTGGAGCAGCACGGATGGATCGAGCTCGCCCGTGAGCAGGTCGTTGAGCAGCTGCCCCGCGCCGGCGGGAGACCAGGAGTAGCCGGGCGGGAAGCCCACCAGCTTCGGGCCGGCGCCCTCCGGGAGGCCGGGCAGGGGAAAGGGGAGCTGCCCGGTCGCGATCGCCCCGAAGAGCGGATCGGCGGGCACGTTGCCCTGCACCAGCCCGTCGTGGTTGCCGTACATCGAGTACCACGGCACCCCGAGTCCCTTCGCCTCGAAGGGCAGCACGGCGGCGTCGAGGAACCCGGGCAGCGTCGGGTAGCCGTGGTCGGCCTTGAACTCGTCCTGCCAGTAGCCCTCCGGCGGCTCATCGGGGCGCCAGTAGAAGTCGTCGTAGCCGTCGGGGGGGAACTCGTCCGCGAGGTCCTCGTGGCGCCAGTACTCCTGCACGCCCTCGTAGCCGTCGCCGCCGCTGTTGGGCGTCAGCGTGCCGCCGTCGAGGAGCTCGAGGAACCACCGGAGCTCGTTGGCCTGCATGTTGTCGATGTTGTCTCCGGTGGACACCGCGAAGTCGTAGGTGCGCCCGGTCACCGGCCCACGACCCACCGCCCTCGACTGGCTGACCGCGGCGTCGCTGACCTGGTTGACGACCGCCTCGTGCGGCCGCCACGCGGCGCGGAAGGGATCGACGTAGCGAGACAGCCATTCGGTGCGGGCGGGACTCTGCGCGTCCGGGACCTGCACGTCCGTCAGGTGCAGGATGCTGGCCAGCGTCACCCGTCGGTTCTCGCGGTTGGGCTTGGCCGCGGCGAGCTCGTCGCGGACCATCAGGTGCCAGCCGTCGCCGTAGCGCAGGCGCGTGTAGAGCTGGTCCTTCAGCGGCACGATCGTGCGCTCGTAGGTCGTCCCGCCGGGGTGGACGACGAGGTCGCGCGTGCGCGCCCACGCCTCATGCGGGCGTATGCCGGGCAGCCACAGCGAGGTGGTGGCGCCCACGGCGGCTGCGGTGGCGGTGTGGCGCAGAAACGCCCGACGGTCGAGTCGGCCCGTGCTCATCGTCTGCTCCCGCGGCGCGAGCTCCGCGCTCCCCTCACCCGCCCGACACCGACCCGCCGAGTATTCACGCCGGCCACAGGCCTGTCACCACCGGTGTGTGCAGTTCTTCGCCTCCGGACGTGGAGCGCCCCCCGGAGCGGCAGGCCTGACGCTCGACCCGCGGGGCGCCCGTGCGCACCCGTCCGAGGGGCGCTGGTGGCCGTCCGATCCGGGGTGCAGGCGGGACTACGGTGTCGTGGTCCCGCACGGAGCGATGCGTTGCGCCATCTCGTCCCACGCCACCCCGTGGTGGTCGTGGTGCTCACCGTGCTGCTCACCGCCCTCCTCGGCATCATGGCCACGCAGGCGGAGTTCGAGGACGGCGTCGCCGTCGACAACGAGCTCGACGACGCGCTCGAGGTCCTCGACGAGCGCTTCGGTGATCCTCGCGCGGTGCTGCAGATCGTGGTGCAGGCCCCCGAGGGCCGCGACGTGCGCTCGGCCGACGCCCTGATGGTGACAGAGCGCATCACCGACCGCATCGAGGACGATCCCGACCTGGCCGACACGCTGCTCGACCGGGGAGCGCAGCCGGCGATCGTGGGCTTCCTCGACGCCGCGTCGGCGGCCGCGGAGAGGCAGGACCTCGAGGCGGACGGGCTCGATGACGCCGAGGTCCGTGACCTGCAGGAGCAGGGCGCAGGGCAGCTGCCGGACGAGGTCGGGGCGCTGCTCGACCAGCTGCTGGCCACCGGCGAGCCGCCGCGGGCGGGCCTGGTGCTCGTCTCGCAGGACACCGAGGGCCTGGATCAGGAGGAGATCCTCGACCGGCAGCGCGACCTCGTCGCGGCCGTGGCTGACGTCGAGGTCCCCGAGGGGCTCGAGGTCGCGCCGCTGTCGCTGGAGCTGCTGCTCGAGGACTCCGACGTCGGCCCGGAGATCGGGCAGCTGTTCGGCACCGCCCTGGTGATCATCCTCGCGGTCCTCGCGCTGGTCTACTGGATGCGGCCCGTCGACGAGGGGCGTGGCCGGATCCTGCGGCGCACCCTCGCCGACGTCGGCGTGACGCTGGTGACGATCCTGTTCGCCATCGTCTGGATGCAGGGGCTGGGGGTGCTGCTCGGACCGGGCTACGCCGGGCTCATCGGCGCCTTCGACTCCCAGACGCAGGTCGTGCCGATCCTCGTGGTCGCCCTGGGCGTGGACTTCGCCATCCATCTGCTGGCCCGCTACCGCACCGAGGTCGGCGCGACGGCGGCGCCCGGCCGCTCCTACCTGCGGGCGGTGGCCACGGTCGGGGTGGCGCTGCTGCTCGACACCGTGGCGACGGCGATCGGGTTCCTCACCAACCTCGTCAGCCCGGTGGACTTCCTGGCCACGCTGGGAGTGCTGGCCGCGACCGGCATCGCCGCCGCCTTCGTGCTCACCATGACCTTCCTGCCGGCGGCGCGCGTGCTCCTCGACCGGCGCGCGGTGCGGCGGGAGCGGCTGCCCACCAGGGCGCTGCAGGGTGCGGACCGCTCGACGCTGCCGCGCCTGGTCGGCCGGCTCGCCTGGCTCGCCGAGCGGGCCCCGGTGCCCGTGCTCGCGGTCGCCGGTGCGCTCACCCTCCTCGGCGCCTACGGGTTCACCCAGCTCGACAGCGAGTTCGAGCTCACCGACTTCGTGCCCCGCGACGAGCCCCAGCTGGCCACCTTCGAGCTGCTGGAGGAGGAGTTCGACGGGGGCTTCGCCGAGTCGACGCAGGTGCTGCTCACCGGGGACCTCGCCACCCCGGACGCGCACGACGCGGTGCTCGACTCGCTGGAGGAGGTGAGCGACGTCGAGGCGGTGGCCAGCCTCGACGGCGAGGCCGACGCGGTCTCGCTCGCCTCGGTGCTGGGCGAGGCCAGCGAGGACGAGGTGCTGGCCGGCCGACTCGAGGAGCTGGGGCTGCAGCCGGACCTGACGGTGACCGACGACGCCGAGGTGGAGGAGCTCTACGAGCTGCTGCTCGACGAGGTGGACAGCGCCGAGGAGGTCCTGGCCCACCAGGACGGCGACTGGCTCGGGCGCGTGGAGCTGCGCACCGACGCGGACCAGCAGGAGGCGCTGGGCCTGCAGCGGGCGGTGCTGGAGGCCTTCGAGCCCGCGCGCGACGTCGGCGTGAGCGTCGTGCCGACCTCGCAGGAGATCGTGCAGGCCAGCGTCAGCGATGCCATCGAGGACGCGCAGCTGCGCTCGATGGCGGTCGCGCTCGGCGCGGTGATGCTGCTGCTGGCCGGCGTGTTCGGCGTCCGTCGTCGGCAGCCGGCGGTGGGCGTGCTCACCGTGCTGCCCGTCGGCTTCGTGCTGGCGCTGATGTTCGGGCTGATGGCGGTGACCGGCATCCCGCTCAACCCGGTCACCGCCACGCTGGCGGCCCTGTCGATCGGCATCGGGGTGCCGTTCACCATCCACGTCTCGACCCGGTTCCTGCAGGAGCGCGACACCCCGTCGGCGGGCGACGGGTCCGCGCTGCGTCGGGCGCTGTCGCACACCGGCGGGGCCGTGCTGGGGTCCGCGCTGACCACGGCGATCGGCTTCGGGGTGCTGACCACCTCGACGCTGCTGCCGTTCCGGCAGCTCGGCTTCGTGATCGTCTACGCCATCGTGCTCAGCGCCGTGGCCGCCACCGTGGTGCTGCCGTGCCTGCTGGCGCTGTGGGACCGCTCCACCCGCCGGCGCGCCTGAGGGCACCTCCGCCTCGACCAGGTGAGGGCCAGGGTGGCCACCGGCCGTCCTCTGCGGCTGCGCTCGCCGCGGCCGTCCTCGCACTGGCGCGCGGGAAGATCCCGTGGCACGGTGGCGTTGCCACCTTGCGACCCCACCGTGCGCCCAGGCGCCGGACCGTGCCGTCGAGGAGCTCGCCATGTCCGTCGCTCGCACCCACCCGCTGCGGGTCACGGCCGTGGCCATGGCCCTCGGGGCCCTCGGTCTCGCGGGCTGTGAGGCGGCCGGCGCGACCGGCGACGCGGAGGACGCCGCCGACCGCGCCGCGACTGCGGCCGCGGAGGGCGACATCCCGGTGCTGGACGCCGACGCGACCCGGGAGCTGCTCGAGGCGCAGCCCGATGCGGTGGTCATCGACGTGCGGACCCCGGAGGAGGTGGCTGCGGGGGCGCTCGATGGCGCCCTGGCGATCGACGTGCAGCGGGACGACTTCGAGGACCGCATCGACGAGCTGGACCGCGACGCCACCTACGTCCTGTACTGCCGCACCGGGAACCGCAGCGCGCAGGCGGCGCAGCGCATGGCGGAGCGGGGCTTCACCGACCTCCACGACGCCGGCGCCTACGAGGACCTCGCCGCCGTCGGCCTTCCCACCACCCCGTAGCGCCACGGCGAGGCTGGCCGGCGCGCGCCTCGTCGTGGCGTCGGTGCGCCGTGCCCGTGTCAGGTGCTCCGGGCGGCGACCAGGAACCCGTCGCCCGCGCCCCCGTGCTTGACCTCGTACATCGCGATGTCGGCCGCCCGGAGCAGCTCGCCCGCCGAGGTCCCGTGCTCCGGCGCACACGCCACACCGATGCTCGCCGACAGGTGCGCGGTCCCGCCGCCGACCTGGTAGGGCCGGCGCAGCGTCGCCCGCAGCGCACCCGCGACCCGGTCGATCGCGGTGGGGTCGGCCAGGTCGCGCAGCAGCACCGCGAACTCGTCGCCGGCCAGGCGCGCCACGCTGTCGGTCTCGCGCACGGCGGCTCGGATGCGCGCCGCCACCTCGACCAGCACCTCATCGCCCGCGGCATGGCCGTGGGTGTCGTTGACCTGCTTGAAGCCGTCGAGGTCGATGAAGGCGACCGCGCACCCGAGATCGGAGCGACGATTGTCGGTCAGGGCTCGCTCGACGCGGTCGGTGAACAGCTGCCGGCTCGCCAATCCCGTCAGGTCGTCGTGGGATGCCGCGTAGCGCACCTCGTCGAGCAGGCGCACGCGCGTGATCGCCAGCCCCGCCTGGTCGGCGATGCCCGCCAGGCCGTCGAGGTGGGCGGCGTCGCCCGTGTCGCCCTCGTGGCCCTCGAGCCATGAGGCCAGCAGGAGGCCGGTCAGCTCGCCCTGTGCTCGGATCGGGGTCACGGCGACGGCGCCGTGGCCGTAGGTCTCGAGCGCCTCGCGGACGAACGGGTCCGCGGCACCGCGGTCGAGCAGCACGGGCTGCGAGTCCGTCAGCTGCGTCCAGAGCTGCGGCGTGGCATCCCAGGGCACCTCGAACTGCGCCGCCTGCGCGTCGAGGCCCTCGAAGCCGACCGACGCTGCCGTGCGCATGCTGCGAGTCTCCTGGTCCCACAGCAGCAGGGAGGCCCGGTGCGACCCCGCCACCGACGGGGCCGCCTCGGCCGCGCGGCGGGCCACCGCGAGCAGGTCCTGCACGCCGGCCAGCTGGTGGCTGAGCCGCAGCAGCGCGGCACCGATCGCGCTGGAGCGGCGTGCCTCCTGCAGGGCGACGCTGACGTCGAGGCTCGCGGCGGCCAGACCCGCGTAGGTGGCCAGGTGCTGCCGCTCGGTGGGCAGGAAGCCGGCATCCTCCGGTTGGAAGGCCACGAGCCAGCCGTAGTGGCAACGTGCGGAGGCCACCGCGGCCAGCAGGGGCTGGGCGCCGTCGAGCGCCACCGAGCCCGTGGCGAGCAGCTGGTGCCCGAGCCGCTGCGCCCGCTCCGGACCCAGCCCGTCCGCATGGATGTGGGCGCGGCCGTGGACGCGAACGGCGAGCAGATGGTGCTGCGCGTGGACGGCCGAGCCCGCGCGCGCGGCGATCCGCGCCAGCACCTCCTGCAGGTCGTCGGTGGAGATCAGGTCAGTGACGGTGCGTCCCAGCTCGGCGAGCTGATGGTCCAGGCCCTCGGCTGCGGGTGCGCTCGCGCTGGCGCGGGCCTGCCACGGGCCGCGCCACCGGCGTCGGCGCGACCAGCGGACCTCGTAGATGCACTCGCCGGCGCCCTCGACCTGGCAGTGGGTGTGGGTGATCTCGGCGGGCGGCAGGCCGAACAGGGCCGGGACCTGGCTGAGCAGACCCTGGTTGTAGCGGCAGTCGTGGACGCTGGGCTGGTGTCCGTCGTGCAGCCGGTAGGCGACCACGCCGCCGGTGGGGCTGGTGGCCATGGTGCGCATCGTGGCGCTGGTGCTGAACTTCACGTTCGCGCGTGCGATGCTGCGGAGCACGAGCTGCGGTGTGCCCAGGGCGCCCAGCGCGACCCGCACGAGGCCGCCGAGCTGCTCGCCGAGGACCGACTCGCCGATCCGGCGGGCGACCCAGGGGTCCGCGGTCACGTCGGCGGCCGCCTCGAACAGCGCGATCTTCTGATCGTAGGAGGACCAGGAGGTCTCGTCCTCGAGCACCTCGACGGGCCGCGCGTCGCCTGCGAGCTCCAGCAGCCGGCGCACGCCGTCCTCGCCCAGGCGCCGGCGCACGTAGGAGACGATCAGTCGGGTCGTGATGCCCGCCGTGTGGCGTGCGTCCTCGTTCACGGTGGGCTCCCGATCACCGTGGCCTCCCCGGACATCGGTCGCGCAGCATCCTCCCCGTGCGCGCTGCGACGCTGTCCCACGAGCATATGCCGTGGCTGCGACGTCACGCCCGCCCGTGGCGCCCGTGTGGGCGCGGAGCGAGCCGCCGGATGGCACCGGTGGCGGCCCCTGCGCCACGGGCGTCAGGCGGCCAGCGCCCGCACGTCGAAGGCGATGACCACCGCCAGCACCGTCAGCACCACGCCGAT
>SKLC01000056.1 GCA_007123425.1 Nitriliruptoraceae bacterium | reverse complement strand
CGGCGTGGCTGGCCTCCTGGCGGCGCGCCGAGGCCGTGGCCCGTGCGGCCCTCGACGAGCGCCTGGACGCCATCGAGGTGCCGTCCGAGCCCCGGATCGCCCGGGACGTGGCGGCCCACGCGCCCGACGGCGCCACGCTGGTGGTCGCCTCCTCCATGCCGATCCGGGACCTCGACCGGGTCGCGCCGGCCCGGGGCCGGCTGCGGGTGCTGGCCAACCGGGGGGCATCGGGCATCGACGGCTTCGTCTCCACGGTGCTCGGCGTGGCGCTGAACGAGCCCGGCCCCGTCGTGGCGCTCGCCGGCGACCTGTCGCTGCTCCACGACGCCAACGGCTTCCTGCTCCGGCCCGACGCCGAGGGCGTCGACGCGGTGTTCGTCGTCGTCGACAACGACGGTGGCGGCATCTTCCACTTCCTGCCGCAGGCCGGCTTCCCGGCCTCGTTCGAGCGGGTCTTCGGCACGCCCCACGGCCGCGAGGTCGCCGACCTCGCGCGGCTCCACCACCTCGACTACCGGGAGATCACCCGTCCCGATGAGGTTGCCGAGGCGGTGACCGAGGCGGTCGACGCCGGCGGGGTGTGGCTCCTGCACGTGCGCACCGACCGGCACGGCAACGTCGAGCTGCAGCGCGAGCTGACCGGGGCGGTCCACCGTGCGCTCGACGAGTCCGGGCTCAGCTGAGGGCCCGAAAGCCTGCGGGTTGCCCCGGACCCGCGCGGGCTCGCGGCCCCGGCCGGCGCAGCCCTGTGGGGGCGTCGCCGCGAGTCGCGACTCGTGGCGGCGCCAGGGTCGTGCGGCAGCGGGGTCGTGCGGGTCGGGGTGGGAAGGGTCAGCCGGGCCCCAGGGGGCCGGGGGAGGGGGCGTCGTGCACCTCGACGGTGCCGCCGTGGGAGGGGCCGTCGCGTCCCCCGCCGGTGCCGCCGTGGGAGGGGCCGTCGCGTCCCCCGCCGGTGCCAGCGCCCGACGGGGCGGCTGGCGGCGGGATCTGCGCGGCCGTCCGGGGCAGCGTGGTCCAGCGCCGTCCCCGTCGCGTCAGCGTGTAGGCGCCGTCGGCGCGCAGGTGCTGTCGCCAGCCACGACGGTGGACCACGGAGTGGTGGCGGCGACACAGCAGCACGAGGTTCGTGGGATGGTGGTCGAGCCAGCGGGACTGCTCGACGACGTGGTGCACGTCGCACCAGGCCACCGGGGAGGTGCACCCGGGGAAGCGGCAGCCCCCATCACGGCTGGCGACGGCGCGCCGCGCGGAGGCGGGCACGCTCGGCTGGTACCGCTTGGCGGCCAGCAGGTCGGTGCCGTGGCGCAGCACCACGTCGAGGTCGGCGTCACACGCCAGCCGCTCGAGCACGCGGTGGGTCAGGCGCGGGGAGCGTGCGGGCAGGGCCGACTCGAGCACCCCGGCGAATCGGTCGGTCACCTGTGCCAGATCCACGGTCACGGCCACGCGGCGAGCGGGCGCCGGCCCGTCGCCGGCGCCACGGCCCTGGCAGAGGCGCAGCAGGGCAGCGGCCAGCCGGGCCGGGCGTGACGAGGCGGCTTCGCCCGGCGGGGGACTGGAGTCGTCGGTGGTCTCGCACGGTGGGGCCTGCGGTGGGTCGGCCTCCTCCTCGAGCCGGGCCGCGACGGTCTGGAAGGCGTCGGGTCCCATGTCGAACCAGCCCGTGCCGGAGCCGTCGAGGCGGGGCTGCAGCGCGAGGCGGTCGCCCTGCTCCGCACGCTGCGCACGACGCTCCAGCGCCGCCTCGGGACGGCGGTCGTCCACGGCCTCGTCGAGGGCCCACAGCCGCACCTCGGGCTCCAGCGCCGCGAGACGGTCCGCGTGGGCGCCGAGGTGGGCGTCGAGGTCGTCGCGCTGCTCGGCGGGCAGCGATGCCACCTCCTGGGTCAGCGCGCGCACGTGGCCCCAGGAGAACAGGCCGCGGTCGAACAGCCCGGCCGTCACCGGCATGCGGGCCAGCGTGTCGGCGGCCGTCAGCAGCGTGCGCACGTCCGAGCGCGTCCATCCCGCGTGCAGCTGCAGCGCGGTCTCGACCGGCATCCCCTCCTGGGCCACGGCCGCGCGCCCGTCCACGGCCGCGGCCAGCCGGCAGGCGCGGGCGGCCAGCGCGTCGAGCTCCCGCAGGGTGGTGACCAGATCGGCCAGCTCCTCGGGAGCGCCGTGGGTGGGGGTGTCCGTCTCCATGTTCGTGACTGTAGATGCAGTCTGTGACATCACGCCGAGGCGCTCCCGGACCCTGGGGATCGGCCGAGGAGCAGGGATCAGCGGGGGTCGGCGCCGAGCACGGCCTGCATCGCCAGCAGCTTCAGGCGGGTCTCCTCGAGCTCGGCCTCGGGCAGCGATGCGCCGACGATGCCCACGCCAGCGAAGAGCCGCGCCCGTGCCCCGGCCAGCTCCGCGCAGCGCAGCGCGATGCCCCACTCGCCGTCCCCCGCCGCGTCGGTCCAGCCCACGGGGCCCGAGTAGCGGCCCCGGTCCATGCCCTCGAGCTCGTCGATCATCGCGATCGCGGCGTCCCGTGGAGTCCCGCCGACGGCCGCCGTGGGATGCAGCTCCTCGACGATCTCCAGCGCGGAGTCGTCGCCGGCGAGCTCGCCGTCGAAGGTCGTGGCCAGGTGCTGCACGTTGTCGAGCCGCAGCAGGCGCGGGGACGCCTCGTGCTCGAGCCGCGCGCACCGCGGCGCGAGCACGTGCTGCACCGAGTCGGCGGCCAGCTGGTGCTCCCAGCGGTCCTTGTCGGAGGACAGCAGCGCCTGGCCCAGCGCCGCGTCCGTGGCCTCGTCCGGATCGCGCCCCGCGGTGCCCGCCAGCACCCGGGAGACCACGCGCCGCCCGCGTCGCGAGAGCAGCAGCTCGGGCGTGGCCCCCACCAGCCCGTCGACGACGAACGTGTGGCAGCTGGGAAACCGGGCGGTCAGCCGGCGTGCGAGGTCGAGGGGGTCGAAGGCCTCCCGCGCCCACAGGGCGTGGTCCCGGGCGAGCACCACCTTCTCGAGCTCGCCGCCCTCGATGCGGCGGATCGCCTCGGCGACCGCCTCCAGCCACCGCACGTCCGGCACGGTCGAGCCCGCGTAGCGCGGCCGGTCGCTGCCGCCGGGTGCCGGGGTGGCGGTGGCGGGCTCCTCGACGGGCGCCGCGCCCTCGGGCTCGATCCGCGTGAGGAACGTGCGTCCCTGGTGGCGGCCCACGACCATCCGCGGCACGACGAGCGCGGAGTCGGCCGAGTGGGCGGAGAAGCTGAAGGCGCCGAGCGCGACCAGGCCGGAGCCCGGCAGCCCCACCGGATCGTCGACCTCGGCGTCCAGCTCCCGCAGCCGGGCGTCGGCGCGGGTGATCCGGTCGGG
>SKLC01000281.1 GCA_007123425.1 Nitriliruptoraceae bacterium | reverse complement strand
GGAGCGGCGGTCTCGCGTGGCCAGCAGCCGGCCCCGGTCGGCCAGCGCCGCGAGGCCGCGCACGGCGGTCTCGACCGACCCGTGCACCGGGACCCCGGCGTCGCGCAGGATGCGGTGGGCCGCCGGGCGGGCATGGCTGTAGGCGCTCTGGACCAGCAGCGCCTTGCCGTGCTCGCGGGCGAGCGTCGCCATCTTTCCACTTGCGGTCTCCTCGGCTTCGGCCAGCTCCGCGCTGAACCGGATCCCGTAGCCCCCCAGCAGCCCGACGCACAGCACGCCGTGGACCTCGGGGTCGGACAGCAGCGCCTCCGTGCAGGCGGCGAACAGCGACGGGTCGCGGTCGGTGGCGCCCGCGACGTCGATCGGGTTGCGCGTCGAGGCGGCCGGCGGCAGCAGCCCTGCCAGCCGCTCGCGCGTCGCGGTCGACAGCTCGGCCAGCTCCAGCCCGTAGCGGTCGAGTGCGTCGGCCGCCACGGTGGCGTGGCCACCCCCGTCGGCCAGGACCGCCACCCGCGGCTGGGCGAGCGCGGGCTGACGCAGCAGCGCCTCGGTGACCGGCAGCAGCTCGTCGGAGCGCTCGACCACCTGCACCCCGGCCTGGCGCAGCAGCGCGTCGGCCACGCGCGGGCTGCCCGCGATCGCACCCGTGTGGGACAGCGCCGAGCGTCGTGCCGCCTCGCTGCGGCCGGCCTTGTAGGCCACGACCGGGATCCGCGGGGTGACCTGCGCCGCCGCTGCCAGGAACGCCCGACCGTCGCGGAACCCCTCGGCGTACATCGCGACCGCGTGGGTGGTGGGATCCTGGGCGAAGTGCGGCAGCAGCTCGTGGTAGCGCAGCCCGGCCTCGTTGCCGATGCCGACGTAGGCGCTGTAGCCCACGGACTCGCTGGCCGCGGCGTCGGTGAACAGCGACAGGCCCATGTTGCCGCTCTGGCAGACCAGGGCGATCTCGCCCTCCGGCACGTCGGCCGCGCCGACGAGGTTGAGCCGCTCCGGGAGGTTGAACACGCCATTGGTGTTGGGCCCCACCAGGGCGATGTCGTGCTCCGCAGCGACCGCGGCGACCTCGGCCTCCAGCGCCTTGCCCTCGTCACCGGTCTCCCCGAAGCCCACCGCGATCACCACCGCCGCGCGCACGCCCTTGGCGCCGCAGGCGCGCAGCAGCTCGGGCACGGCCGGGGCGGGCACGACCAGCAGGGCGAGGTCGACCTCGTCCTCGATGGCCCCGACCTCGGGGTAGGCGCGCAGGCCCAGCACCTCGTCGAGCTTGGGGTTGACCGGGTAGATCGGGTGCGGGAAGCCGTCGGCCTGCAGGCGCGCGATCGCCTGGTAGCCCCGCTTGAGCGGATCGTTGGACGCCCCGACCACCGCGACGCTGCGCGGCGTGAGAAGGGCGGCGACCGAGCCCGGCACGGCTATGCACCTCCCGTGTCGTGACGGTTGCCGAAGGCCTGCACGCCCGACGACCAGTCGTCGGTGCCCATGCAGGCCAGCAGCGCCTCGGCCTCGAGCACCAGCGCCTCGTCGAGGGACATCGCGCCTGCACCGGCCAGCGCCTGCTTCGCATACCGCACCGAGATCGCGGGCAGCTCGGCCAGGTGGCGCGCCAGGTCCAGGGCCCGGGACTGCACCTCGTCCGCTGCCACGGCCTCGGTGGCCAGGCCCCAGTCGACCGCCTCCTTGCCGGTCAGCCGACGGTCGAGCAGCAGCAGCTGCCGGGCACGGGCCGGGCCGACCAGCAGCGGCAGGCGCTGTGAGAGCCCACCGCCCACGAAGGTGCCCAGCCCCACCTCGGGGAAGGCCAGCGTCAGATCGTCGGCGACCACCACCACGTCGCCGGAGAGCGCCATCTCCGCCCCGGCACCGATCGCGTGCCCGTGCACCGCGGTGACCACGGGGATACCCATGGTCTGCAGCAGCCGTCCCACGCGCTGACCGGCCCACACGTAGGCACGACGCTCGGCGTGGGTGCGATCACGACTGGCGTGCGCCTTGAGGTCGGCACCGGCGCAGAACGACTTGCCGGCTCCCGACAGCAGCAGCGCCCGGGCCTCGCGGTCGTCCGCGACGGCCTGCAGCGCGGGGACGAGCTCGGCGTACAGCTCGTCGGAGACGGCGTTGCGCCGATCGGGCCGATCGAGCTGGACGTGGTGGACGCCGTCCACCACCTCGGTCCGGACGAAGGGGCCGGTGCTCATCGTGAGGGTCCTCGCAGGTACGTCGTCGGTCAGGGGCCGGTCGATCTCGGTGGGTGCCACGTCAGCCGGGGCGAGCTCGGATCGCACGACGGCGCTCCGGCTCGAGCTCATCGGTGGGCTCCTCGGCGGTGGCGACGTAGACGTCGAACTCCTCGAGCAGCTCCTCCTCGAGCAGCAGCGAGGCCCGCGTGTCGGTGCCCAGCTCCGTGGCCACGGCGCTGGCCAGGGCCTGCACGAGGCTGACCACCGCGGTCATCGAGCGCAGGATCGCCACGCCGGCGACCTCGACGTAGAAGACGTGGTCGGCGTGGTCCACCAGCGGCGAGGACGGGTTGTCCGTCAGCGCGACCGTGGTCGCGCCCTGCCGCTTGGCGATGTCGAAGGCCAGCAGCGTCTCCCGCACGTAGCGGTGGATCGACAGGGCGACCACCACGTCCCCCGGCCCGACCCGCCGCAGCGTGTCGGGCAGGCTGCCGTGGCCGGCACCGAGCTGATGCACCTCATCGCGCACGAGGCCCAGCAGGTAGGCCAACAGGGTGGCCGGGGCGAACGACTTGCGGTGGCCCACGACCAGCACCCGGCGGCTGCGACTCAGGGTCGAGATCGTGCGCTTCCACACGTCGTCGTCGACGTTGGCCAGGGTGCGGGCGATGTTGGCCTGGTCGTAGGCAGCCACCCGCGCCAGCATCCCCCCGCCCTCGACGCTCTCGATGTAGTCCAGCGCGTTGAAGCGCTCGACCATCTGGGCCTTGTCGCGCAGGCGCTGCTGGCACAGCCGGGCGAGATCCGGGTAGCCGCCGAGCTCGAGGGCGGTCGCGAAGCGCACCACCGTGGACTCGTTGACCCCCGCGGACTCCGCGAGCTGGGAGACGGTCTGGAAGGCGCAGCCCTCGGGGTCGGACAGGATGCGCTGCGCGACCCGCCGCTGCTGCGGGGTGAGCTGCTCGAAGCGCGCGCGCAGGAGCTCCTCGAGCTCCTTGAAGTCGCTGGGACCTGCCACGCTCGCACTCACCTATCCCGGTAGTACAAACTAAGTTGCAGCGACCCTAACGATGCACGCGACCACGGGCAAGGGGGTGCGGCGAATTCCTCTGCCCGGCCCTGGTCCCGGGTGCGGCGCGCGGGCGGACGCGTGCGCGGGCGTGCGCGCCGGCCG
>SKLC01000131.1 GCA_007123425.1 Nitriliruptoraceae bacterium | reverse complement strand
GGCCACGCTGGCGTCGGGGTGCGTGCTGGCCAGCTTCCCCCTCGACGCGGCCACCGAGGCGGCCGCCGCGCTGACCTCGCAGGGCCACCCGGCCGGGCTCATCGGGCGCGTCGGCGAGGGCTCGGGCGTCCTCGTCGACGGTGCCGAGCTTGCGTGGCCCGAGCGCGACGAGGTGGCCCGGCGCCTGGGGGACTGACGCCCGCTCAGCCCGAGCGTCGGCCAGACGCCGTCTCGGGGGGCGGGTCGGGCTCACCCGCGGCGAACCGGCGGCCGGACGGCGAGAGGACCGCGCCCGCGACACCGCCGATCGTGATCAGGCCCCCGGTGAGGTGCCAGACCGTGATCGGCTCCGCGAGCCACCACCACGCCCACAGGCTGGCGAGCACCGGCACGCCCAGGCGCAGCACGGGCGGGACGTTGGCGGGCACCCAGCGCAGGGGCCAGGTCATGACCGCGTGGCCCAGGGCGCCCGGGACGAGCGCGACCACCAGGCACAGCACCAGGTCCCGGCTGGTGACCGTGCCCACGGCCTCGGGGGTGACGGCCACGTAGACCGAGACGAGCACGGCGGCGACGGTCATGACGCCCGCGAGGAACGGAAAGACGTCGAGCTTGTCCCGGCTGCCCTTGGAGAGCAGGAAGAAGCCGGCGAAGGCGACGACGTTCGCCAGGGCCAGCACCATCCCCACCGGGTCGCCGTCCGGGCTCGTGGACGCGCCGGCGACCACGACGGCGGCGCCGGCCATGGCGACCACCGACCAGAGGCGGAAGGGCAGGCCGGGGCGCTCGCGGAAGAACGGCAGCGCGATCAGCGCCGTGACCACCGGGGAGAGCGTGCCCACCAGGGTCACGTCGGCGACCGTCGTCGCCTTGATCGCGGAGAACATCAGCAGCTGGTGGATGCCGAACGCGGCGCCGGCGCCGAGCGACCAGCGCCACGCCCGAAGCGGCGGCCAGCGCCCCGTGACCCGCCCGTGCACCGCCATCGCGGCGGCCAGCACGAGCACGCCGAACCACAGGCGCCAGAAGGAGAAGACCGGCCCCGACACCGAGGTGGCCTGGGCGAGGACCGGGCCCGTGCTGTAGAGCACCACCGCCAGCGCGACCGGCGCGGTGGGGACCCGGCGACCGAACGCGTCCAGGCGCTGTCGCGTGGCGTCCAGCGTGGCGATCACGGGCGGGGCCTCGGAAGGGGGCGGCATGGCGTGGGCGGCATCGGCGTCGAGTCGGTGCTGGTCCTGCTGCTCTCCGCGGCGGTGGTCCGCGTGCGGACCCGACGGCGCCTCGGGCCTCGTCGCTCTAGGGCTGGCGGTAGCGGTGCTGCCAGGCCGGCACCGCCTCCTCGCCCTCCATGACGCGCCGGAAGGTGTCGAGATCCTCCCCGAGCAGCGGGGGCAGCTGCGCGAGATCGCCCTTGTCGTAGGCCGTGAAGGCCCCCTGCAGCAGCAGGTCGCGGGCGCGGTCGGTGTTGAGGTGGGCCGAGAGGATCGCGACCATCGTCGCGGGCGCGTGCCGCACGATCCGGGGCAGGGCCTCCTCGCCGCTGAATCGCGGCATCGCCAGGTCGAGCAGCACGATGTCGGGCTGGGCATCGGTCACGAGGTCGACGCCGGCCTCGCCGTCGTCCGCTTCGCCCACCACCTCGTAGCCGTGGCGGACCAGGATGCGCTCCAGCAGGAAGCGCAGGTCCGCCTGGTCGTCGACGAGCACGACCGACGCCGTGCGCGTCATCGTCGTTGCTGCCACTGCCACTCCCCGTCCTCTTGGGCGAACGCGAAAGCATACGGCATTGGAGTACGGTCAGCCGCTCGCCACCGTCTCCGTCCGTGACGTCGTCGTGCTGCCGGGCGCGCCCCCGCTGGGCCGACACGTCGCACCACCCCCGCGCCGTCGAGGTCGACATGGATCCCACCGCCCCGCCGCGGCCCGATGACGAGGCGAGGCGATTGGCGGCCGTGCGCCGCTACGACGTGCTCGACACGCCTCCTGACGGCGCCTTCGACCGCATCACCGCCCTGGCCGCGCGGCTGTGCCGGGTGCCGATCAGCACGATCACGATCGTCGACGAGGACCGGATCTGGTTCCGCTCGAGCCACGGCGTCGAGGTGGAGGAGATCGGGCGGGACGCCGGCCTGTGCGCGTCGGCCATCCTCCACGACGGCCCCTATGTGGTCGCCGACGCGGCGAGCGATCCGCGCACGCTCGCCCACCCGCTGGTGCGAGGCGAGCTGGGGCTGCGCTTCTACGCCGCTGCGCCCCTGATGACCGAGGACGGGCACCGCCTGGGGACGCTCAACATCATCGACGTCGAGCCGCGCGCGGTCACCGACGACGAGCTCGCCCATCTGCAGGACCTCGCGGCGGTCGTCATGGACGAGCTCGAGCTGCGCCGGTCGGCCCGGCACGCGGTGGAGCTCGAGGCCGCGCGCGAGGCCGCCCGGTTCCGCGAGGCGCTGATGGACGGCATCTCCCACGAGATGCGGACCCCGATCGCGGTGCTGCAGGGCATCGCCGGCCTCGATCCCGAGGACGAGGCCGTCGGCGTCGCCGAGCTGCAGCACATGATGGCCCGCCACGTGCTGCACCTCGAGTGGCTGATCAACCAGTACCTCGACTTCACCCACCTCGAGGCCGGGCACGTGCCCCGGCTCACCGCGGAGCCGCTCGACCTCGGCGCCGTGGCCGAGGAGGCCGTCGCGATGACCACCGAGGGGATCGACATCGAAATCGCGGTCGACGGCGAGGTCCCCCCGGCCATGGGCAGCCACACCCGCGTGCTGCAGATCTTCAGCGAGCTGCTCAACAACGCGGTCCGGTTCAGCCCCGAGGCTGGGACCGTGCGCGTCACGGTGCGCGCGCCCGACGAGCGCCACGTGACGGCCACCGTCACCGACGACGGCCCGGGGCTGACCCGTGAGGAGGCCGAGCGCGCCTTCGAGCGCTTCTACCAGGGACGGGTGAGCCAGGGCGCCGGGATCGGCCTCTACGTCAGCCGCGCGCTGGCGGAGGCCCAGGGCGGTCGCCTGGACGTCGACACCACCGTGGCGCGCGGCGCCAGCTTCACCCTCACCCTGCCGGTGGCCGACGACGCCGCAGCCCGCCCGCGCGGGTAGCCGCCCCCCGGTCGCCGGGCCCGGTCCGCGTGCCTGGGCGCTCACCCCAGGCGCCGGGCGAGCTCCCCGAGCAGGAAGGCCTCGGTCAGGCAGGCGTGGGCGAAGTCGCCGAGGTGCAGCGACTCGTCCTCGCCGTGGGCGTTGCTGCCGGGGTCCTCGACACCCACGAGCAGGCAGGGCGCACCGCCGAAGGCCTCGCTGAACGGCTGGGCGAAGGGGATCGACCCCCCGCAGCCCAGGGCG
>SKLC01000258.1 GCA_007123425.1 Nitriliruptoraceae bacterium | reverse complement strand
GGGTCGCCGGCCGGCCGCGAGCCCGGATCGGCGGCGTCGGTGGCCGGACCCTCCGCGGCCGCGGCCGCGTCCGCCGTGGCGGTGTCGATGGCCGCCAGCAGCGAGTCGCTGGCGGAGTCTGGCGGGACGCGCCGGTGGGTCAGCGCGGCCTCCATCACCTCGGAGAAGACGGGCGCCGCCACGATCCCGCCGAAGAAGGGCGTGGGCTCGTCGACCATGACCGCGACCACCAGCTCGGGGTCGTCCACGGGCGCGAAGCCGACGAAGGTCGCGACGTACTCGCTGGAGTAGCCACGGGCCCCCTCCTTGGGCTTGCGCGCCGTGCCGGTCTTGCCGGCGACCCGGTAGCCCGGCACCTGGGCCCGCTGCCCGGTGGCGTGCTCGCCGGAGACCGCCTGCTCGAGCATGCGCCGCACCGCCCCGGCCGTGTCGGGCGAGACCACGGCGCGCTCGGCCGCCTCGGCGGCGGGAGTGAGCCGGCCGTCCTCGCCGACCGTGCCGCGGATCACCCGCGGCTGGACCGAGACGCCGTCGTTGGCCAGCGTCGCGTAGGAGTTGGCCAGCTGGAGCAGGCTCACGCCCACCCCGTGGCCGATCGCGATGGTGGGCAGGGAGGTCTGCCACCAGTCCTCCACGGGCATCAGCATGCCGGGCGACTCGCCCGGGAAGCCGAGCCCGAGGGCGCTGCCATAGCCGAAGTCGCGCAGGTAGCGGTCGAGGTGCTGGGCGCCGAGCGCCTCGGCCACCATGATGGTGCCGACGTTGGAGGAGCGCTCGACGATCTCCGACAGCGTCCACTCCTCGAGCCCGTGGCTGGACGCGTCGGTGAACCGCTTGCCGCCCACCGTGATCGAGTCGTCCACCTGCAGGCGGGAGTCGGGATCGACCAGCCCCTCCTCGATCGCGGCCGCCATCGTCAGCGCCTTCTGGGTGGAGCCCGGCTCGAAGAGGTCGGTGACGGTGCGGTTGCGCCAGTGCTCGGGCTCGGCCGCCGCTCGGTCGTTGGGGTCGTAGGTCGGCGCGCTGGCCATCGCCAGGACGTCGCCGGTGGCGGCCTCCATGACCATCACGCCCGCGCCCTTGGCGTCGTGCTCCTCGACGGCGTCGGCGGCGGCGCGCTCGGCCGCGTACTGGATCTCCCGGTCGAGGGTCAGCACGAGGTCGGTGCCGGGCTCGGAGGGAACGAGCTCGCGCACGCCCGAGGCGATGTCCAGGCCTCCCGGCGCCTGCTCGACGGCCAGCATCCCGGGCCGGCCGCCGAGCAGCTGATCGTGCTGCACCTCGAGGCCCTGCAGCCCCTGGCCGTCGATGTCGGTGAAGCCGACCACCTGGCCGGCCAGCGCGGCGTTGGGATAGACCCGCTTGGGCTCGGTCACCACGCCCACGCCGGGCAGGTCGAGCTCATCGATGCGCTCCCCGAGCTCCCAGTCGACCTGGCGCGCCACGTAGACGAAGTGGGCGTCGGAGCGCAGCCGCTCCTCGACCGCGGCCGCGTCGAGGTCCAGGACGCCGGCCAGCGCACCTGCGACCTCGACCGGGTCGCCCGCAGCGGGGACCGGCTCGCCCCCCGGCGCCTCGCTGGCACGGAAGGCCCGGGGGTCGGCATAGACGGTGGCTGCCTGGACCGAGGTGGCCAGCACGTCCCCGTCGCGGTCGTACATCCGCCCGCGCGTGGCCGCAAGGTCGATCGTGCGGGCCCGCTGCGCCACGGAGCGGTCGGCGTAGTCATGGGCGTCGACGACCTGGATCATCGCCAGCTGCCCGAACGTCACCAGGAACAGCACCCCGTAGATCACCAGCAGCCACCGGATGCGGCGGGTGCCCAGCTGCCGCGCGGAGTGGCGCAGCGTCCGGGCCGCAGCGGGGCGCGTCGCGCCCCTGGGCTGTCGCGTCATCTAGCGCTCCACGGAGAGGACCGGCTTGAGGGGATCGGTCGTGCCGCCCGGCGCGACGGCGTCGTCCACCGCGCCGTCGGCGGGCAGCGGACGGGTCAGGGCGACGTGCCGGCCGCCCGACGCGGGGACCAGCCCGAGGTCGAGCCCCGCCTCGCGGATGCGGGCGGGGTCCTCCAGCGCCGCGACGTCCGCGACCAGCTGGGCGTACTCACGCTCGGCCTCGGCCACGCGCGTGGTCAGCTCCCGGCTCTCCACCGAGTTGGCGGCGGCCAGCGCGTTGAGGGCGACGGTGCCGAAGATCGCGGCCCCGAGCACGACGATGATGGCCAGCACGTAGGCCAGGGTGTGGCGGGGGCGCGGCTCCTCGACCACCCGCAGGTGGCGTCGACGGGGCGGCTGGGGCGCGGGGGCGGGACCACGTCGCAGTGGTGCGGTCAGGGCGCTCATGTCATCCCTCCCGGCGTCGGCGCACGGCGCGGAGCAGGGCCGCCGTGGCGCGGGGGTTGGTGGTGGTCTCGGTGGCGTCGGGCCGCTCCGGGCGGCGCACCAGGTGCTCGACCAGCGGCACGCGGCCACAGGCGCACACGGGAAGGCCCGGCGGGCAGACGCAGCCGCGAGCGGCGTCGGCGAAGGCGCGTTTGACCAGCCGGTCCTCGAGGCTGTGGTAGCTCAGCACCACGCACACCCCGCCGTCGGCCAGACGCTCGATGGCCAGGGGCAGGACCTCCTCGAGCGCCTCGAGCTCGGCGTTGACGGCGATGCGCAGCGCCTGGAACGTGCGGGTGGCGGGGTGGCCGCCGGTGCGGCGGGCGGCCGCGGGGATCGCGTGCTTGACCACCTCGGCGAGCTCGGTGGTGGTCGACAGGGGGCGCGCCGCCACGATCGCCCGGGCGATCCGGTCCGCGTGGCGCTCCTCGCCGTGGCGACGCAACAGGCGGGTCAGCTCGGCGCGGTCGAGGTCGTTGACCAGATCGGCCGCCGTGGTGGGCTCGCCCGGGTCCATGCGCATGTCCAGCGGGCCCTCGTGGCGGTAGCTGAAGCCCCGTTCGGCACGGTCCACGTGCATCGAGGAGATCCCGAGGTCGGCCAGGACGCCGGCGAGCTCGACGACGCCGAGGTCGGCGAGCACCTCCTCGAGCTGGTCGAAGCGGGCGTGGACGAGCTCCACCTCCACCCGGCCGTCGAGGTCGGCGAGCCGCTCGTGCGCCAGCTCGAGGGCATCGGGGTCGCGGTCGATGCCGATGAGCCGGGCGTGGCCGTGGACGGCCACGCGACGCTCGAGCACGGCGCGGGCGTGCCCGGCCGCACCGAGGGTGAGATCGACGATCGGGCCGTCCGGCGCGTCGCCGAGCAGCTCGACCACCCGGTCGAGCATGACCGGGACGTGGGGCGGGGAGGCGGTCATCGGCATCACGCGCTCAGCCGGCGGGCATCCGCCGCCGCGGGCTCGGCCGCGAGGTCGAGCGCGAG
>SKLC01000222.1 GCA_007123425.1 Nitriliruptoraceae bacterium | reverse complement strand
TCGGCCAGGTCGCGGCGATCGTCGGGGTGGCGGCCGCGGGGCTCGCGCTGGCGCTCGGCGAGCGGGCGCGGCCGGGCAGCCTCGTGCCGGTCGCGGTCGTGGGGCCCACCATCGACGCGACGATGTTCCTGATCGATCCGGCCCGCGATCCGGTCGGGCAGGCGACCCTGCTGCTGCTCGGCGTGACCACCATGGCGATCGGGGTCGGGATGTATGTCAGCTCGGACCACGGTGCCGGGCCGAGCGATCTGCTCTTCCTCGGCCTCGCGCGTCGCGGGCTGCCGGTCTGGGGCTCGCGGCTGCTCGTCGACGGCGCGGTCGTGCTGGCCGGCTGGAGCATCGGCGGGCCCGTGGGGCTCGGCACGGTCGTGGTGACCCTGCTGCTCGGCCCGCTCGTGGGCCAGGCCCTGCGCGTCTTCGACCTCGAGCCCGCCCGTGCACGCACGCGCGAGCGGGAGACCGCGCGCGAGCAGCAGGCGGGCCGAGAGCTCGAGGAGGAGCTGCTGCGCCACCTCAGCACCCGGGGCGAGCACCGCCTGCTCGTGTGAGCGGGCCCGGCGCAGGTGAAGCCATCGACCCGACCCGATGCGGGGTGTGAAGCGGCGCTTCCGTATCCTGTCGGGCCTCCCCGCCCCCGCTCGTGAGGATCCCGCATGGTCATGGACGAGAAGGTCGAGCCCTTCTACAACGAGGTGATCCGCCACAACCCCGGCGAGGTGGAGTTCCACCAGGCCGTCCGCGAGGTGCTGGAGTCCCTGGGCCCGGTGCTGGTCAAGTACCCGGAGTTCGCCGAGCACAAGATCATCGAGCGCCTCTGCGAGCCGGAGCGGCAGATCATCTTCCGCGTCCCATGGCAGGACGACAAGGGCGAGGTCCACATCCGCCGGGGCTTCCGGGTGGAGTTCAACTCCGCGCTCGGCCCCTACAAGGGGGGCTTGCGCTTCCACCCGTCGGTCTACCTGGGCACGGTCAAGTTCCTCGGCTTCGAGCAGGTCTTCAAGAACGGCCTGACGGGCATGCCGATCGGTGGCGGCAAGGGCGGCTCGGACTTCGACCCCAAGGGCCGGTCCGACGACGAGATCATGCGCTTCTGCCAGTCCTTCATGACCGAGCTCTACCGTCACCTCGGCGAGTACACCGACGTGCCTGCCGGCGACATCGGCGTGGGCACGCGCGAGGTCGGCTACCTGTTCGGCCAGTACAAGCGGATCACCAACCGCTACGAGTCGGGCGTGCTCACCGGCAAGGGCCTGGAGTGGGGCGGCGCGCTGGTGCGCAACGAGGCCACCGGCTACGGCACCGTGTTCTTCGCCGACGAGATGCTGCGCGCGCGGGGCGACTCGCTCGACGGCAAGACCGTGGTCGTGTCCGGCTCGGGCAACGTGGCGATCTACGCCATCGAGAAGGCGCAGGAGATGGGCGCCACGGTCGTGGGCTGCTCCGACTCGAGCGGCTACGTCTACGACCCCGACGGCATCTGCTTCGACACGATCCGCGAGATCAAGGAGGTCGAGCGGGGCCGCATCGTCGACTACGCCGCCCGGCGCCCGAACGCCGTCTTCCGCGAGCGCGGCAAGGGCGACGCCACCATCTGGTCGATCCCCTGCGACGTGGCCCTGCCGTGCGCGACCCAGAACGAGCTCACCGGGCGGGACGCGGCCACGCTGATGAAGAACGGCTGCACGGTCGTGGCCGAGGGCGCCAACATGCCCACCACCCCGGAGGGCGTGCGCGCCTTCGTCGACGCCCCGGGGGTGGCCTTCGGGCCGGGCAAGGCCGCCAACGCCGGCGGCGTGGCCACCTCGGCGCTGGAGATGCAGCAGAACGCCAGCCGCGACAGCTGGTCGTTCAAGCACACCGAGCAGCGCCTCCAGGAGATCATGGCCGACATCCACCACACCTGCTACGAGACCGCCGCCGAGTTCGGCTCGGAGGGCAACTACGTGGTGGGCGCGAACATCGCGGGGTTCCTGCGCGTGGGCCGGGCCATGGTCGCGCTCGGCCTGGTGTAGCCCCGCGGGCTCACCAGCGGGAGCGGGACTCCTCGGCGAACCCGACCAGGCCGTCGAAGGTCACCGTCGAGCCGTCGGGCGCGGGGGCCCGGCCCGACCAGGTGCCGAACACCTGGTGCACCTCGGTGCCCAGCACGCCCAGCTCGGTCCGGTCGTGGCGGTCGTGGGCCGGGGCCAGGGTGAGATCCAGCGCGCCGTCGGGTGAGCGCACCCGCCACGGCGCCAGCGGGTCGTCCCAGTCGTAGTCCCACGCGAGCTCCTCGCCGAGCTTGCCCACCCGCCCGTCGACGATGACGCCGTTCTCCGTCGCGGGCGTGTTCTCGGTCCACTTGCCGCCGATCTGCAGGCCCACGACGCGGCCGTCGTCGGCGAGGCCCGCACCCGAGCCCCAGTTCCACCGGGTGCGGTAGGGCCACCGGCCCCGGCCCACGTCCAGCACGCCCCAGGCGGGTGCCTGCTCGTCCCCGAGGATGCGCGGGTCGTCGCCGAGCCGCAGCGTGCCGGTGGTCGGGCGCGCCTGGTGCTTGGAGGTGTACTGGAAGCGGGTCTGGCTCCAGGGGATGACCACGTTGACGGACTCGTGGCCGTCGGGCAGCGCCACGTGCGCGTCGAGGCGGCCCACGCTCCCGTCGCGCTCGCGCCAGCGGGCGGTCAGCGTGGTCCCTCCGGGATCGTCGACCACCTCGACGCCGAGGTGGGGGCTGCGGAACCGCAGCGGCGCGGTGCCCGGGGTGTCGGGCAGCTCGATGCCGCGGGCGGCGGGCACCGCCACATCGCGCCCGCCGGTGCGACCGCTCGAGAGCTCGCACCACCACACCGCGACGATGCCGAGGTAGTCCACGTCCGCGTAGGTGAGCGAGACGACGAGGTCGTCGGTCAGCACCGCCCAGTAGTCCCAGCGCTTGGTGCGCCCCCAGGACCCCGCGAGGTTGGCGCGGTGCAGCGGGGTCCGTGACCACCCCACCGCGTCGGGGTTGAGGCGCCGTCCGTCAACAGCGCACAGATCGACCGGGTGGGTCAGCTCCGGCTCGTGCGTGCTCATGGGCGCTCCTGTCCTGCGGCGTGGGCGACGCGACGTCGCCGGGTGCCATCCTCGCCGGTGGGCCGGCATGCCTCCAACCCGTCCCGTCGACGCCCGCGGGCGACCCATCGTGCAGCCGCTAGTGCGTGGGCGTCGAGGTGGGCTCGAAGCGGACCGGGGCCGCGAAGGCGGCGCGGCGGTTCGCGCGGCGCAGCGCCCGCAGCAGCGGCCGGCCGGTCACCGCGACCAGCGTGGCCGTCAGGGCCGCCCGCGGCAGGTCGAAGCCCATCGAGGTCACCGCGCTGAACGCGACGAAGCGCCGCAGGTTGTCGAG
>SKLC01000346.1 GCA_007123425.1 Nitriliruptoraceae bacterium | reverse complement strand
TCGGGCGAGCCGTGCATCGACCCCGCGATCCACCCGGGTCATCCGATCGGAGGAGGTCGGTTCCGCACGTGAGGAGGAAGACCTCGCGGGTGGGGGCACGGAGGCTGGAGCCTTCCATCGACTCGATGACAGGAGGCTTCGATGGCACCGGGCATCCCACGAACGAGCTTCCGTGACCCGGCCGATGGTCGACTGCGCAGCGGCTGGCGGATCGCCATCCCGTTCGTGGCCGTCATGGCGGGCATCACGGCCGGCGACCTGTTGCTCACGATGCCGATGCAGGACTCGCCCTGGGCGTATCCGATCGGCGCTGCGATCCGGTTGCTCGTGGTGGTCGGCGTCGTGGCGACGACGGCCCGGCTGCTGGACCGACGGCGCGTGCGGGACTACGGGCTCGCCGCCGATCGCCGCTGGTGGACGGACGTGGCCGCCGGCGCGCTGCTTGGGCTCGTCGTCTTCGCCTCGAGCACCGCCGTGGCCTACCTGGCCGGCTGGATCGAGGTCCAGGAGGTGTTCTCGCCGGCCGCGACCGGGGGCCTGTGGCCCATCGTCGCCCTGGCGACGCTGCGCTTGGCGACGGTGAGCCTCTGGGAGGAGCTGCTGTTTCGGGCCGTGATGATCAAGAACGGGGCCGAGGGCCTCGCCCGGCGTTGGCCGGCCGCCCGCGCCGTGGTCGTAGCCGCCGTGGTCTCCACGGTCGTCTTCGCGGTGATCCATGTGCCGCAGAATCTGGGCGTCGAGATCCCGATGTCGCAGATGATGGCCATGTGGCTGCTTGTGGGAGGGCTGCTGGCGCTCGGCTACGTGCTCACGGGATCGTTGGCGCTACCGCTGGGGCTGCACCTCACGATCAACCTCGCCCTGCAGCACCTGTTCGTCCTGTGGGGGGAGCGAGCGGCCGACATGGCGACCATCCTGCGCTTCGAGGTGACCGGTCCACACGCCGTGGCGGGCACCGGTGGCCTGTTGCAGCTCGCCGCGGTCGGACTCGGCTACGGGTTGCTGCTCGGCTGGGTCCGTTGGCGGCACGGGGAGCTGCGCATCCACCCCTCGCTGGGTCGCCCGCCGGAGGCGCGCGGAGGATCCCGAACCGGTGACGGCACTGCGCGTGGCACGACCGAGGTTCGCGATGCCGTGGGCGCAGGGGCTTGCGGTGTGCCGGGCGCCCGGTGACCCTGTCGCTGTGGGGCAGCTCATGACCGACCAGCCCGTCAACCGCTCGGGCCGGCCCGCAGCCGACGGACCGGCCCGCGGCGACCTGGTCGCTGCCGCGTCGTTCGCCCTGGTCGGCGCGCTCATGGCGCTCGTGGCCGCGGACGCCCAGGGCGTGGCCGTGCCACTCCTGCCGGCGTGCCTCGCCGCGGTCGAGGCCGTACCGCTGGTGTGGCGTCGCCGTGCGCCGCTGGTGGTCCTCGCCGCCACGATGGCGGTCTTCATCGCGGCGGTGGCGGTCACCACCGTGGCGGCCACGCCGATGCTGGGGCCGCTGGCGGCCGCGTACACGGTGGGTACCCGCTGCCGTCGGCGCACCGCGGCGACCGCGGCGCTGGTCGCGGCCGTGGGCGCGCCGTTGGCCACCCTCGGTGCGCTCGGGACGCCGTTCCCGCTCACCGTCTCGGTCACCGCCACCCCGGGTCACCTGCTGGATGCCGTGCTCGGATCGACGCTCGGGTTCGCCGGTTCGAGCCTGCTCGGCGCCTACGTCGGTACACGGCGCGCCTACGTCGCCGAACTGGCCGCACGTGCCGAGCGCCTCGAGCACGAGCGCGAGGAGCAGGCCGAGCGTGCGGTCGCCGAGGAGCGCGCCCGCATCGCCCGCGAGCTCCACGACGTGGCTGCCCACCACCTGTCGGGCATCGCCCTGCAGGCTGCTGCCCTGCGCCGCACCCTGGATGACGACGTGGACGAGGCGCGCGGCCTGGCCCAGGACATCCGGGACGAGAGCTCGTCCGCGCTCACGGCCATGCGACGCCTGGTCACGCTGTTGCGTTCCGAGGACGCGGAGGGTCGTGCCCCGCAGCCCACGCTGGACGACCTCGACCGGCTCGTCGACCGGGCGCGGTCGGAGGACATCGACGTGGAGCTCGACATCGACCGGGACCAGCTCGATGCTTCGGTGCCACGGGAGGTCTCGATGGCTGCCTACCGGATCGCGCAGGAGTCGCTGACCAACGTTCGACGTCATGCCCCGGGTGCCCACGCCACCGTGCATCTCTGCCGCAGTGGGCCGTGGATGCGCCTGGAAGTCACCGACGACGGAGGCGTGAGCACCGAGCCGCCGGAGGCGGGGGACGGCCATGGGCTGCCCGGGATGCGGGAACGGGTGCGGCTGCTGGGTGGCCGGTGCGAGGCCGGCCCCCGCGAGGACGCACCCGGCTGGCGCGTGCATGCGCTGCTTCCCGTCGAGGCGGAGGGGGAGCGGTGACGATCCGGGTGGTGCTCGTCGACGACCAGGCCGTCGCCCGACGTGGCCTGCGGGCGATCCTCGAGAGCGAGGACGGCATCGAGGTGGTCGGCGAGGCGGCCGATGGCCACAGCGGCGTGGAGGTTGCCCGCCGTGAGCGTCCCGACATGGTGCTCATGGACGTGCGCATGCCCTTCATGGACGGGCTCGAAGCGACGCGGCTGCTGACCGGCGATGGGGTGGAGGACCCGATCGACGTGCTCGTGGTGACGACCTTCGACGTCGATGAGTACGTCTTCACCGCGCTGCGGGAAGGGGCCGCCGGGTTCCTGCTCAAGGACACCGACCCAGAGCAGCTCGTGCAGGCGGTGCGCACGGTCGCGGCTGGCAACGGCCTGGTCGCCCCGGAGGTGACCCGCCGACTCATCGGCGAGTTCGCCCGATCCGAGCGCCGACCCGACCGCGACCCACCTGGCTACCAGCAGCTGACCCAACGTGAGCGCGAGGTCCTCCACCAGGTGGCCCAGGGCCTGTCCAACCGCGAGATCGCCGAGAGGCTGTTCCTGGGCGAGACCACCGTCAAGACCCACCTCGCCAGCCTGCTGCACAAGCTCGACCTGCGCGATCGCGTCCAGGCCGTCATCTACGCCTACGAGCACGGCGTCGTCCGCCCGACCACCTGATCTCCGATGCATCGCGTTGCCCGTCTGACCGCCTTGCTCCACGCCCGAACGCTGGTGATCACTCGCAAGTCACCGCATCAGGGTGTGCGAAAGGGGGGCACTCGAGCCCACGCCGCCGGAGATGTCGCTTGGATGTCCTCACGGCGTGTCCCCTCAGCGAAGCGAGACCATCGTGTTCAGCCTCCTGGGTTTCATCATCCTCGGCATCGTCGCCGGCTACCTCGGCCGCCTGATCATGCCGGGAGAGCAGAAGATGGGGTTCTTGGCGACGACCGGGCTGGGGATGGTC
>SKLC01000340.1 GCA_007123425.1 Nitriliruptoraceae bacterium | reverse complement strand
GAGCCGACGCCCGCCCCGGCGGACCCGGCACCGGCGCCGCCACCGGACGACGACGCGGCCGGTGGCGAGGACGGCGACGGGGCCCTGGAGCCGGTGAGCGATGCCGTGCGCGACACCGGCGGCTCCCTCGGAGGGCTGGTGGAGGACACCGGCGAGTCCGTCGGCGGCCTGGTCGATGACACCACGGGCAGCGTCGGCGGCCTGGTGGAGGACACCACCGGCACGGTCGGGGACGCGGTCGAGGGCGTCGGCTCCCTGCTGGGAGACTGACCGGCGGATTCGTGTCGTCTCCCTACGGCGGTCGTAGGTACGCTGAGCGGTCACTCGTGAGCACGCCACCCTCGATCGGCCAGCCGGGTGGCGGCGAGCAGCCGAAAGGGCGGATGTGGGTGACCTGCTGAGACGCAGGCTGGGGACGGTCATCGTCCTGGCGGTGCTGCTGGTGCTGTTCAGCGCCAACCGCATCGCGGTGTTCACGACCGATCTGTGGTGGTTCTCCGAACGGGGCTTCCGGGAGGTCTTCCTCGGGGTGCTCGGCGCCCGGATCTCGCTGGGCGTCGTGGCCGGGCTGCTGCTGGCGGCCCTGGTGGCGGTCAACCTGCTGATCGCGCGTCGGCTGCGGCCCTTCACGGTGCCCTCGACGCCCGAGCAGGCGCAGATCCAGCGCTATCGCGAGATGGCCGACCCCTACCTTCCCTGGCTGATCCTCGCGGTCGCGGCCGTCTTCGGGCTCACCTCCGGTGTCGCGGTCAGCGCGCAGTGGGAGCCGCTGCTGCTGTTCCTCAACGGCGGCGAGGTCGGCGTCACCGACCCGCAGTTCGGCACCGACGTCGGCTTCTACCTCTTCCAGCTGCCGTTCCTGAGCTTCCTGCAGACGTGGCTGTTCACCTCGTTGATCCTGGTGGGCCTGCTCACCGCCGGCGCCCACTACCTGCTGGGTGGCATCCGGCCCGAGGCCCAGGGCGAGAAGGTGCTGCCCAGCGTCAAGACCCACCTGGCGATCCTGCTCGCCGCCATCCTGGCCGTGCATGCCTGGGGCTACTGGCTGGGGCGCTACGAGCTGCTGTACTCCGAGCGCGGCCCGACCACCGGTGCCGCCTACACCGACGTCAACGCCGAGCTGCCCGCGCTGTATCTGCTGCTGGGCGTGAGCGTGATCGCCATCCTGCTGGTCCTGGCCGCCATCCGCCGCCGGGGCTACATCCTGCCCGGCGCGGCGGTCGCGCTGCTCGTGGTCGCCTCGATCATCCTGCAGGGCATCTACCCGGCGGCGATCCAGCGGCTGCAGGTCGACCCGCAGGAGCTGGCCCGCGAGCGCGAGTTCATCGACCGCAACCTCGAGGCCACCAGGGCGGCCTACAACCTCGACGAGGTGGGCCGCCAGCAGTTCTCGGTCGCCAACGACCTCGACGAGGACGACGTCATCGACAACGAGATCACCCTGCGCAACGTGCGCCTGTGGGATCCCGACGTGCTGGAGACGACCTACTCGGAGCTGCAGGCGCTGCGGCCCTACTACCGCTTCTTCGACGTCGACATCGACCGCTACGAGGTCGACGGCGAGCTGCGCCAGGTGATGCTCGCCTCCCGTGAGCTCTCCGATCTGCCCCCCGAGGCCGACACCTGGCAGAACCGCCACATCACCTTCACGCACGGCTTCGGCATCGTCGCGAGCCAGGTCAACACCGCCAACCCCGAGGGGCAGCCGGTGTTCCTCTCGCGCGACATCCCGCCGACCGGCGAGGAGGAGCTCGCGCCGGGGGAGGAGCCGGGGGTCTACTTCGGCGACTTCCGCACCCCCATCTACTCGCTGGTGCGCACCGACGCCGAGGAGCTCGACTTCGAGGACCCCGAGACCCTCGACCAGGTGATGACGGAGTACGACGGCACCGGCGGCGTGCCGATCAACAGCCTCGCGCGCCGGATGGCCTACACCCTGCGCTTCAACGACTACAACCTGATGCTCACCGGCCTGCTCAACGACGACTCGCGGATCCTGTACCGCCGCAACGTCCGCGACCGGGTGGAGCAGGTCGCCCCGTTCCTGCGCCTCGATGGCGACCCCTACCCGGTGGTCCGCGACGGCGACGAGGTCACCTGGATCGTCGACGCCTACACCACCTCGAACTACTACCCCTACTCCGAGCGCGAGGTGCTGGAGACCGACGGTGAGGTCACGCCGGTCAACTACGTGCGCAACAGCGTCAAGGTCGTGGTCGACGCCTACTCCGGCGAGATGACGCTGTACCGCGTGGAGGAGGACGACCCGGTGCTCGACGCCTGGGAGGAGGTCTTCCCCGACGTCATCACCCCGGCCGAGGAGGCCGCCGAGGAGCTCGAGGCCCACTTCCGCTACCCGCAGGATCTCTTCCGGCTGCAGGCCAACCTCTTCACGCGCTATCACATCCAGGAGCCCGACGCCTTCTACAACCGGGCCAACGCGTGGCAGATCCCGGCCGACCCGTCCTTCGCCGCGAACCAGGGCGGTGGCGGCGACCAGCTCGGTGGCGGCCAGCAGCGCGCCTACGAGCCCTACTACCTGCTGATGCGTTTGCCGGGGGAGGAGGAAGAGGAGTTCGTCCTCATCCAGCCCTACCTGGCGCGTGAGCGGCCGAACATGGTCTCGTGGCTCGCGGGTCGCAGCGACCCGGGCCACCTCAACGAGCTCGTGTCCGTGCAGTTCCCGTCGAACCAGACGATCCTGGGCCCGATGCAGGCCCAGGCCCGCATCGAGCAGGACGACGACATCTCGGCCTACATCACCCTGCGTGATGCGCAGGGCTCGAGCGTCATCCGCGGCAACATGCAGGTGCTGCCCGTGGCCGACTCGATCCTCTATGTGGAGCCGCTGTTCCTCGAGAACCCCGAGGCGCGGATTCCCGAGCTCGCACGGGTCGCGGTCGTCATGGGCGAGCGCACCGCCTTCGACCGCACCTTCGCCGGTGCCCTGGGGCAGCTGCTGGGGATCGATGTGCCCGACGCGCTGCTGGAGGAGGAGGCGCGCGAAGGGGTCGAGGACGCCGAGATCGACGACGCCGAGGCGCTCGAGGACATCGACGCGGTGGATCCGGACGAGCCGGCCGAGGAGCCTGACGAGCCGGACGAGATCGAGGTCGACGAGCCCGACGAGGATCTCACCGAGGCCCAGGAGCTGCTGGGCGAGGCGCTCGCCGCCTTCGCTGCCGCCGAGGAGGCGCTGCGCGAGGGCGACCTGGCGACCTACCAGGAGCAGATCGCCATCGCCCGCGACCTCATCGAGCAGGCCGCCGAGGCCGAGGGCACCACGGTCGAGGGTCTGACCGACTGACGCCCGGGCGCCGGGTCGGTCCTCCGACCGGCCCGGCCCGTGCCGCCGTCAGTGGGTGCGCAGGTGTCGCCGGAG
>SKLC01000036.1 GCA_007123425.1 Nitriliruptoraceae bacterium | reverse complement strand
TCGAGAAGGCGTTCGCGTTCCGCGCCGGCGGCTTCGAGGGCTTCAAGATCGGCTGCTACACCGCCGAGGACCGCGGCCACTTCGAGGCGCACCGCGACAACCTCTCGGCGGCCACGGCCCATCGACGGTTCGGGCTCACCCTCAACCTCAACGACGACTACGAGGGCGGCGAGCTGCGCTTCCCCGAGTACGGCACGACCCGCTACCGCCCGGCCGCCGGCGAGGCGCTGGTGTTCTCCGGCTCGCACCTGCACGAGGTGCTGCCCGTGGAGCGTGGCCAGCGGTTCGTGCTCCTGTCCTTCGTGCTCGCCCGTTAGGTTCGGCAATCAGGTGCGAGTCGAGCGTCTGGATGGTGGGCTGCATACGGGTGCCGCGGTCGTTGCCGCGCCAGGCCCGCTCGCGGGTGGATGCCTGCCGGGTCGACCCGGACGTGGTCGTGCCGGCACGCGGCGAGCGCGGGCCGGCACGAGGCGAGGACGGCTCAGCTCACTCCAGCGGCAGCAGCACGCCGTCGATGACGTGGATGATCCCGTTGCTCGCCGAGGTGTCCGGTGTGTCGATGGTGGTCTTCCCACCGGCGAGGTCGGTGATCACGCCGGCCCGGTCGACGGAGAAGGCCTCACCGAGCAGGGTGGTGACGGTGCGGGGCCGGACCGGGGGCACGACGCTGTTGGCGGCGCGACGACCCTCGGTCACGTGGTAGAGCAGCACGTCGAGGACGAACTCGGCCGGTAGATCGGTGATGCCGTCGATCTCGAGCGCCTCGTAGAGGCCCTGGAAGGCGTCGTCGGTGGGAGCGAAGACCGTGTACTGGCCGCTGCGGGTCGAGAACAGCTCGATCAGACCCGTGTCGAGCTCTTCGTCGACGTAGGCGAGGGCGCCGACGAGTTCGGTGAAGCTGGCCTCGGTCGCGATCGCGGCGATCGAGTCGGGACCGGGCGTCGGGGCGGCCTGCGGACCGCGCTTCGGCGCCGCCATGGCGGGGGCGACCAGACCGACCACGAGCAGGCCGACGAGGGTGAGCGTGAACATGCTGCGTCGCATATGTGACCTCCTGGGGACGGGCGTGGCGACGACGGTCCTTCGTGCGCCGGCGACGCCATGGACGCCTCGCATCGGCCCGCACGTCTGCCTGCGCACACCTCGCGCTGCCAACCGCGCGCACGAGCCACGACGGCCCCGCCGGGTGCGCGTACGTCCCTGCCCGGGCCCGCGGCGGCCGACCGGTACCGTTCGCCCGATCCCCGTCGCCGCAGAGGTCCGCCGTGTCCGCCGTGCTCGCCACCATCCCCCCGCCGCCCCTGCGCGGCGAGGACGGCATGACCACCTTCGACATCGGCCCGCTGAGCATCGCCGCCTACGGCGCGCTCATCGCCATCGGCGCCTTCGTGGCGCTGCGGCTGCTGGTGCGCCGCTACGAGGCCATGGGGGGCGACCCCGACCTCGCCGAGCGTGCCGCGCTGATCGCGCTGGCGGCGGCGATCGTCGGCTCCCGGATCGGCTACGTGATCCCGCGGCTCGACTCCTTCCTGGCCAACCCCGTCCTCATCCCCCAGGTCTGGCGCGGCGGGCTGGCGTTCTTCGGCGGGGTGGCGCTCGCGGTACCGGTCACGTGGTGGTACGTGCACCGCAAGGGCGGCGACATCACGCGGATGGTGGACGCCGTGGCCCCGGCCCTGCCGCTGGGCCACGCGATCGGCCGGTGGGGCAACTACTTCAACCAGGAGCTCTACGGCCGGCCCACGGAGCTGCCGTGGGCGCTGGAGGTCGAGTCCCACCGGCGGGTCGCCGGCTTCGGGGAGTTCGAGACCTTCCACCCGACGTTCCTCTACGAGTCGCTGCTCAACCTCGTCCTGGTCGGCATCCTGCTGGGGCTCGACCGGCTGCGCGGGGACGACGGGCAGCGTCGGCTGCGACGCGGATCGCTGGGCTTCGCCTACTTCATCGGCTACGGCGTGATCCGGTTCGGCATGGAGCAGCTGCGCATCGACACGGCGGAGCGGTACCTGGGCCTGTCGCGCAACAGCTGGGTGGCGCTGCTGGTGATCGTCATCGGCGTCGCGGGCCTGCTCTGGTGGCAGCGCCGCGAGCAGCCCGCCCCGGCCCCCGAGCCCCCGGACGACGAAGGCTGACTCGTCGCGGCTCCGGCGGCCGACACGGCACCCCCGCTAGTCTTGGAACGCCCGCGTACCGACTCCATGACGGGGAGAGCCGAGTCGTGACCACGCCCGTACGCACCCGCCGGGACGAACAGCGCGCCCGGACCCGCCACGAGCTGCTCGAGGCGGCCCAGACCGTGTTCGCCCGGCAGGGCTACCACGCCACCTCGGTCGACGACGTGGCGGAGGCGGCGGGCTTCACCAAGGGCGCGGTCTACTCGAACTTCCGTTCCAAGGAGGAGCTCTTCCTCGAGCTCCTCGACCGCCGCATCGACCGCAACGTCGAGGCCCTCGAGGACGTCCTGCTCAGCAGCGAGGCCGAGGAGCGTCCGCGGATGCTCGGCGAGATCCGCGACTCGATCGTGCTCGTGGACCGCGAGTGGTTCCTGCTGCAGACCGAGTTCATGCTCTACGCCGCCCGCAACGAGGAGGTGCGCGAGCGCGTCGCCGACCGGCAGCGGCGCACACGCGAGCGCATCACCGAGCTGGTGCGCACCACCCTGGCCGACATGGGGATCGTCGAGCCGCGGGTACCGGTCGAGGACCTCGCGCAGCTGCTGCTGTCGGCCGCCAGCGGCCTCAACCACGCCGGGATGATCGACGAGGACGTCGCCAGCGCCAGCGGCGACCTGCTGACGTCGCTCGCGGAGCTGCTGCTCGAGGCGATCTCGCCAGCTGAGGCCTAGAGGCGCACGGCACCAGGCCGCACCGGCACGTCAGGGGTGCCACCACGGCCATCACCCCGACCGGCTCACGGCGGCTGCCTCTCGGCCCCTCAGAGCGTCACGAGCGCACCGGCGCCGAGCCACAGGCCACCGAGGACCACCGCGACCGCTCCTGCCGTGGGGATGCGCTGGGCCAGCCACGCCAGCCGCCGGTCGCCCACCGCGCGGCGCGACACCGCGTCACGGCCCCAGAGCACCGCCAGGCCCACGGCGATCAGGGTCACGGCCAGGCCCACGCTGAAAGCCGCCACCAGCGCGAGCCCGTAGCCCGCCCGCCCCATGGCCAGCGCCGTCATCAGCGCCAGGAACGCGACCGGGCTGGGCAACAGGCCCCCCGAGGTGGCCAGGGCGAAGATCCCGGCGCGCGACAGCGGCGCGACCCCTTCCGGCAGCGCGTGCGAGTGGGCGTGGTGGTGGTCATGCACGGCGCCGTGCCCGTGGGCACCGGCGGGGGCCGCCCGGGGCGCGGACACGGCGGCGCCCGATGTCGCGACGGCGGCCGGCGGGGCGTCG
>SKLC01000432.1 GCA_007123425.1 Nitriliruptoraceae bacterium | reverse complement strand
TGACGCCGCCGGCGCGGCGCCGGACGCGACCGCCTGACCTCGCCGGCCCGAGGCGACGCCCCGGACCTCGCCGTGCCGAGGCGACACCCCGGACCTCGCCGTGCCGAGGCGACACCCCGGACCTCGCCGGCCCGGGCGCACCAGCGAGGTCACCACCAGGCGCTACCGTTCCGGCGACGAGCACGTCGAGACGGACGGGACGAGCATCGTGCGCAACGTCGTGGCGGGGCTGGGCGCGGTCCTGGTCCTGGCGGTGGTCGTGGGCGTGGGCTGGTGGCTGCTCGAGGGGGGTGGCCTCCTCGGCGAGGAGGAGCCCGGCGACACCGCCGAGGCGACCCTCGAGGCCTACCTCGACGCCTGGGAGCGGGGCGACCACGACCAGATGGCCGCGCAGCTGCGGGATCCCTCCGAGACCTTCCTCGACGTCCACGAGCAGCTGCGCGCCGCGCTCGACCCCCAGGCCCTGGAGACCGAGGTGCAGCAGCTGGCCGAGCCCCAGGACGGACGCGCCCTGGCCGACGTGGCGCTGGCCTGGGAGGTCGCCTATGCCGACGATCTCGTCTGGGAGGTCGAGATCGAGCTGCTGCGCTCGCAGGGCGAGTGGGCCGTCTCCTGGTCCCAGGAGTCGGTCCATCCCGCATGGCAGCCCGGCCTCGTCTTCGCCGTGACGGTGTCCGAGGTGGAGCGCGCGCCCATCCTGGCGACCGACGGCACGCAGCTGGCCGGACCGGGCGATCAGGTGGTGCTGGGCTTCGAGCCCACCGCCGTGGAGGACGCCGAGAAGCTGATCGAGGCGTTCGAGGAGGGTGCGGGCGCCGGCTCCGCCGCCGAGCGGGAGCTCGGGCGCGACGACCTCGTCGACGACTGGTTCTACCCGGTGGTCACCGTCAGCGGCGAGGCCGCCGAGGACGCCTGGGACGAGCTGCGCGACCTCCCGGGCGCGCTGCGGCGCACCAGCGAGGGGCGCACCCTGCTCGAGGACGGCTTCGCCCGCCACATCGTCGGCGAGGTGGCCGAGGCCACCGCGGAGCAGCTCGAGGAGCTCGGCGCCCCCTACGAGGTCGGCGACGAGGTGGGTCAGTTCGGCCTGGAGGCCGCCTTCGAGCGCGACCTGACCGGCTCCGAGGAGGTCGCGGTGGTCCTGCGCGACGGGGAGGGCGGCCCGGTGCGCGAGGTCCTGCTGGAGCACCAGGAGGAGCCGTCCGGCCCGCTGCAGACCACGCTCGACGTCGCCGTCCAGCGGGCCGTGGAGAACGCGCTGGTGGGCGTGGAGACCACGGCGGCCATCGTCGTCGTCGACGCCGAGGACGGGGCGATCCGCGGCAGCGCGAGCCGCCCGCTGGCCGAGTACAACCGGGCGTTCTCGGGCCGCTACGCCCCCGGCTCGACGTTCAAGGTCGTCACGCTCGAGGCGCTGCTCGCCGACGGGCTCGGCCCGGACGGTGAGGTGAGCTGCCCGCAGGACACGACCGTCGGCGGCCTCGCGGTGACCAACGTGGGCGACCTCGACCTCGGCGAGACCACGCTGCGTCGTGCCTTCGCGGAGTCATGCAACACGACGTTCGCGCCGCTGGCCGTGGAGCTGGGGACCGACGCCCTGCTGGCTGCGGCCGAGCGCTTCGGCTTCGGCTGGGAGCCCGACCTGGGGCTGACCGCGCACGGCGGCGAGGTCGCCGAGCCCGAGGACGACGCGGCCCTGGGCGCCAGCGCCTTCGGGCAGGCCCGGGTCGCCTCGACGCCGCTGCACCTGGCCTCGGTGGCCGCGGCGGCCGAGGCCGGTGCCTGGCATCCGCCCTACCTCCTGGAGGACCGCGAGCGCGACGACGAGCCCCGTGGGCTCACCGAGGGCGTTCTCGACGACCTGCGCGACCTGCTGCGCGAGGCGGTGGCCGACGGCACAGGCACGGAGGCCGACGTCCACGACGAGGTGCGGGGCAAGACCGGCACGGCCGAGGCAGACGGCGACGTCGAGCACGCCTGGTTCATCGGCTCGTTCCGCGGCCACGGGTTCGCAGTGCTGGTCGAGGAGGGCGGCTCGGGCGGGCAGGTGGCCGCCCCCATCGCGGGCCGCCTGGTGCGCGAGCTCGATGCGCTGCTCGGTGACCCCGAGGCCGCCGTGGACGCAGACGCCGCAGCCGACCCCGAGGACGCCGCCATCGACGTCGACGACCTTCCCGACCCGGACGACGAGTGACCCCCACGCACCCCGATCGCGACCAGGAGTGACGCCGTGCCCGAGCTGACGCTGACCGGTGACGCCGAGGCCGACCGCCTGCTGTCGGACAACGGCTTCGCGCTGCTGGTGGGCATGCTGCTCGACCAGCAGATCTCCATGGAGCTGGCCTTCGTGGGCCCCCGGCGCCTGGCGGAGCGGCTGGGCGGGGAGCTCGGCCCGGCCGTGGTCGCCGAGCAGGCGCCCGAGCGGCTCGAGGAGCTGTTCCGCGACAAGCCCGCGCTCCACCGCTACCCGGGGTCGATGGCCAAGCGCGTCCAGGCGCTGGCGGCCACGATCGTCGAGGAGCACGACGGCCGGGCCGAGCGAATCTGGGAGGAGGCCAGCGACGGTCGTGACCTGCTGCGCCGGCTGAAGGCTCTGCCCGGCTTCGGTGACCAGAAGGCGAGGATCTTCGTGGCGCTGCTCGGCAAGCAGTGCGGGGTGCGGCCCGAGGGCTGGCAGGAGGCCGCCGGGGACTACGGGCGCGAGGGCTACCGCTCGATCGCCGACGTCACCGACCCCGAGTCCCTCGAGCTGGTCCGTGACTTCAAGCGGGCGCAGAAGGCGAAGAAGGGCTGATCCACCGCCTCCGCGGCGCCACACCCTCGGACTCCGCGCCCAGCGCGCCCTGGGGACGCCAGCGACCCTCGGGGACGTCAGCCCGCCGCTCGGACCCGCGCCCAGCGCGCCCTGGGGACGCCAGCGACCCACGGGGACGTCAGCACGCCGCTCGTGACCGCCACACGTACCCGTGACGGCGCAACGTCACCGGGTGGCGGGATAGGGGGACAGCGCGGAGCCGGGTGGCGCGATAGGGGCATGGCGCGGAGCCGGGTGGCGCGACAGGGGCATGGTGCCGGGCCGGAATGGCGCGAGGGCGGAGCGGCGGGGCGGCGAGAGGCGATGGAGCGACGGCGCCCGGTGCCGCGCTCACTCGGGCACGACGGTCCACCAGAAGAGCAGCATCGTCGCCAGGCCCAGCGCCAGCATGCCCGCGGGCGCCCAGCCCCAGCCACGGCTCCACGGCCAGAGCGGGGCCGCCAGCAGGGTCAGCAGGCCGATGAGCACCAGCGGGACGGCGTTGGACACGTGGACTCCACCTCACGTCAGCAGCCGGGACGGTACCGTCGCGCCGCCCGCGTCTCGTCGCCGGCCCGAATCGCGCCGCGCGCCCCCGGGGTCG
>SKLC01000052.1 GCA_007123425.1 Nitriliruptoraceae bacterium | reverse complement strand
CGGGGCGCTCACGCGTCGTGTGGCGGGGCTCCGAGCGCCTGGGTGGCAAGACGGTAGAGCTCAGGCCAGGGCGGGCAGGCCTCCTGTCCCCGGTCACCGTCCAGGAACCGGTCGGCGGCGTGATGGAACGCCGGGGTGATCGGCAGGTAGGGATGGGCCTCCCGGACGGGACAGACGTTGGTGGCCTGCTCGATTCGCCACCCGTCGGGCATGAGGGCGAGATCGCTGGAGGCCGTCACGGCCAGGGCCTCGACGTCCTCGGGCAGGGACCTCGAGAACACCTCCGAGGCCGCGTCGGGACGCGCCAGCAGCTCATGCGTGAGCGGCGCGTCGACCTCGAAGTCGAAGTCCACCAGCTCGGGCACCGGCTCCAACAGGCGGAACAGCTCGCCGCCCACGCGGCCCGGGCCGACGTCGTCCGGGGGCGGGAAGCCGGTGGGGCTCGAGGGGAACGGTCCGACGAGCACCAGCGAGGTGTCTTGCGGCAGCACTCCCGCGGCGGCGGCCTCCCAGGCGACCCAGGCGGCCTGGGAGTGGGCGAACACCACCACGGGTTCGGGGAGCCGGTCGGCCTGGGCCGCGAGCAGCTCGACCTGCTCATCGAAGGGGCGCTGGGTGTCCTCGGGGTCGTAGGGGGCTCCCGTGCGGATCGGGCAGGCAGCGTCGCCCTGGGGCTGGCCGTCGCCGGTGCCCGCGTAGGAGTAGTAGAACATCTGCTCGCAGACGTAGCCCACGCGCTCGGGCTCGAGCTCGAAGATCGCCCCTTCGCCCGAGGCGGAGTTGATGCCCGACATGATCAGGGCTGCGCCGTCCCGCTCCGCGTCCGAGGTCATCCAGGGCGTGCCGCGGCTGACCACCACCAGGGCCGCGATCGCGACTCCCACCGCCACGGTCACGAGCAGGTATCGCCAGGGGCGCAGCGGACCCGCCGCCGACAGCCGGCGGGCCGCCAGCAGCGTCAGCAGCCCGCTGACGGGCACGGCCACAACGGCCGCCCAAGCGGTTCCCAGCCATTCGGCGACGGTCCCGAGCGCGAGCAGCAGCACGAGGTAGGCGGCCAGATCGGCGACCCGCAGCCCGCCTGCCACCGAGTGGCGCAGCGCCGCCCCGAGCTGGTCGGCGCCCGTCCAGGACGCGGCCGCGAGCACCAGCACCAGCACGGCCAGCACCGCCAGGCTCGCCCCGAACGCCCGCGAATACAGGGCGGTGCGCGCGACGAAGTCGACCTGCGCGGCCAGCAGCGCGGGGAGCAGCGCCGCTGCGTAGAGGCCCGTGGCCAGCCGCCACCGCGGGGCCCGCGGGCCGCCCAGCAGCAGGGCCAGCACGGTGATGCGCACGGCGAGCGAGAGCCCGAGCCCGGCGAGGAAGACTGGATAGCTCGGGGCACGGGCCAGCGCCAGCCGTAGGTCTGCGGCGAGGTCGAGGGGCGGCAGCGCGACGAGGTGCACCAGCCCCGGCCAGCGCGGCAGCACGCCGACCGCAGCCGAGACCGTGACGACGGCGACGAGACCGGTGAACGCGGCGACCCCCGCCCGAGGCAGCCTCGCGAGCCACGGGGTGGCCACGTCGGCGCCCGGCCGG
Source organism: Nitriliruptoraceae bacterium (assembly GCA_007123425.1). Taxonomy (GTDB): domain Bacteria; phylum Actinomycetota; class Nitriliruptoria; order Nitriliruptorales; family Nitriliruptoraceae; genus SKLC01. The sequence continues at coordinate 1,823 of SKLC01000052.1, read as the reverse complement.
GACGATGCTCCGGCTGCGGGACCCGACGCGGCACCGCTCGTCGCGCTCACGGCTCGTCGATGACCTGCACGCCCTCGTAGTCGCCGGCCTGCTCGAGGAACTCGTCCATCTCCGCCAGCGTCAGCGGGCGCGGGATCGGGTAGCGCGCGGGGATGCGCTGCAGCTCGTCGTGGTAGCGGGCGAAGTGGGCGAAGTCGTAGGGGAACTCGTCCAGGTCGGCGCCCATCGTCGAGCCGTGGCGGCGCGCGCGGGCGAGCACGTCACGCCACTGGTCGGGCGTGGTCACCCCGACCGCCTCCACGCCGTGCTGGAAGAGCATGAGGTTGATGTCGTCGAAGGGCTCGCGAGCATCGAGGTAGGCGGTGAGCCCCTCGAGCGAGGGCCGCATGTTGAACCGCATCCAGTAGGGCACCGAGCCGGTGCGCAGGGTCCACCACGGGTCGCTGACGGCGAAGGAGGTCACCAGCAGCCGGTTGGCGGGCATGCCCCGGCGCGCGTACCACCATCGGTAGAGGTCGGCCACCATCGGGCTGAGGCGGTCCGGGCCGTCGAAGACGATCCGGCGTACCCGGTAGCCCCGCTCGCGGGCCAGGCGGCGCACGTCGTCACGCAGCGCCTCCTCGAAGCCCCACTCGGCCTCGGGGCTGTCGGTGTCGGGCTCGGGACCGTCCCACCGGCGCACCGGCGAGTCGTAGCGCTCGAGGTACTCCTCGACCCGCTCGCTGCCGTGATGGAACTCCTCCTCGGTCGCGCCACCGACCGCGCCGTGCTGGAACACGTGCCGCTCGCCGATCCGCGTGGTCTGCCACCGGGTGGTGCACTCCATCAGCAGGATCGTGCCGCCGGGGGGCAGCCGATCGACGATGAACTGCTCGTAGCGGTCTCCCAGCGAGCGGCGCTTGACCCGGAAGTAGGTCAGCGCGCGGACCATCAGCCGGTCCTGGTTCGCGTCGTGCATGTGGTGCAGCTGCCAGTCCGGGTTGCGGCCCATCAGCGTCCGCCCCGGCTCGACGCCCTTCTCCATCGCCGTGGTGGGATCGTCGGGATGCACCTTCTGCCGCACGGGCAAGAACACGGTCTGGGGCACCCACGGGATGCCCAGCGCGGCGTGCAGATGGACCCCGGCGCCGCTCGAGGAGCCGATGGCGACCGTCGGGTAGCGCCGCTGCGGGTACTCCTCGTCGAGCCAGGCGCCCACCTCGTCGAGATCGATGCCCGCCAGCTTCTTCGGGGAGAACGACTCGCTGGCGCCCCCGGCGATGAACACCTTCTCGCGGGCGCGCCGGGGCAGGAGGTTGGCGCGCGCGGCGATGGGCTTGAGCGCCGGAGGATTGCCCAGAGCGGGGAAGTCCTCGCCCCGCAGGAAGCCGGCGGTGGCGCGCACCATCGCGGTGGCGGAGTCGAAGTCGGCCACGAAGGGCGGTGGTGAGGGGGCCATGGTGGCTCCTTGCTCGTCGACGTCAGGACCGGTGGGTGAGGAAGTGCTCGACCACGCGCGCGGTCTGCAGGGGCATCTCGTGGTTGATCGCATGGGTGGCGCCCGGCAGCCGGGCCAGTCGCCCTGCGGGGAGCAGCTCGGCGACCTCGCGAGCCCACCGGTCGGAGACGATCGGGTCGCGGCTGCCGCGGCAGACCAGTGCCGGCATCTGCAGCAGGGGCAGGCGATCCTCGGGACGGTCGGCCATCGCGTGGCGGAAGGTGGCCACGGCCCGGGGGATGCCCGCACGCAGGTAGTCACCGACCATGATCCGCTGCAGCGCCCGCGATTGCGTCGCCTGCTCGAGCCGCCAGCGGCGCAGCTGCTCGTCCCAGCGGCGGGCGCG
>SKLC01000124.1 GCA_007123425.1 Nitriliruptoraceae bacterium | reverse complement strand
GTGCTCGCCGGCGAGGTCACGCCGCCCCGCGGCGCGCGGCAGGGCGCGACCGACGGCGCCGCTGCCGCGGTCCCCTCGGCCTCCCCGAACGAGACCGCGGTCCTCGAGAGGCCCTCGGGAGGCGAGGACGTCGCTGGCGGTGAGGACGAGGAGGCCGGGCCTGATCGCCCCGGCCGCACGCCCCAGGTCTCCTGGGCCGTCGTCGTCGGCGCAGCGGTGCTGCTCCTGCTCGTCGCGGTCGCCTTCCAGGGCCTGCGCGGCGAGGGGGCCGAGCCCCCGGCCGGTGTCGAGCGCACCGAGGATCCGGCCGAGACGGCGCGTAACCTCGCGGACTGGCTGCAGCAGCGCGCCGGCGACTGACGGTGATCGTGCCGTGCTCCCGGGCCCGACGACGAGGAGGTGGGCCGTGGCCGCGTGGCGAAACTGGTCCCGTGAGCTGACCGCGAGCCCCGCCCGCTACGTGCGGCCCAGCGGCACCGAGGGCGTGGCCGCGGCCGTCCGACGCGCAGGGCGGGACGGCCACCGCGTCCGCCCCGTCGGCTCGGGCCACTCCTTCACGCCGCTGGTCACCGACGCCGAGGTGATGGTCGACCTGGCGGCCTGCGACCAGCTCCTCGACGTCGACCTCACCCACCGCCGCATGCGGGTGGGGGCCGGCATCCGCCTCGCGGAGCTGTCCCGGCTCCTGGCCGGCCACGAGCTGGCGATGGCCAACCTCGGCGACATCGACCGCCAGACGCTGGCGGGCGCCACCGCCACCGGCACCCACGGCACCGGAGCCGCCTTCGGCAACCTCTCCACGCAGATCCGCTCGCTGCGGCTCGTCGACGGGCGCGGCGAGGTCCACGACCTGGGCCCCGGCGACGAGCGGCTCGACGCCGCCCGCGTCAACCTCGGCGCCCTGGGGATCGTCACCGAGGTCGAGCTCGACCTCGTCGACGCCTTCACGCTGCGCGGCCACGACCGCACCGAGCCGCTGGCCCGCGTCATGGACGAGTTCCCGCGACGGGTGGCCGAGCACCGCCACTTCGAGCTCTACGCCTTCCCCTACAGCGATCGCGCCCTGACGCGCACCAACGACGTCGTCGACGCACCGCCGCGCCCGCCGGGCCCCGTCTCCTCCTGGGTCACCGAGCGGCTGCTGACCACCTACGCCCTGGAGGCGATCTCCCGGGTCGGGCGCCGGGCACCGGGGGCGATCCCACGGCTCAACCGCGTGGTGGCCGCAGCCGCCGGCGAGCACGTGCGCGTCGACGCCTCCCACCGCGTGTTCGCCAGCGCCCGCGACGTGCGCTTCACCGAGATGGAGCTGTGCGTGCCCCGGGACGCCGCGATGCCCCTGCTCGGCGAGATCCTGGCGCTCATCGAGCGCGAGCGGCTGGCCGTCAACTTCCCCATCGAGGTGCGGACCGCCGCGGCGGACGAGATCTGGCTGTCCCCGGCCCATCGGCGCGAGGCCGCCTACCTCGCCGTGCACAACTTCGTCGGCCTGCCCTACCAGGAGTACTTCGCCGGCGTCTGGGAGCTGGCGCGCCGCCACCACGCGCGCCCGCACTGGGGCAAGCGCCACCCGGCGACCGCGGCCGAGCTCCGCGAGCTCTACCCGCGATGGGAGGACTTCGCACGGGCACGGGCGGAGCTCGACCCCGACGGCCGGTTCCGCAACGACCACCTCGACCGCGTGCTGGGGCCCGTGGACGCGCGGTGAGCGCCGTCGAGGGCCCGAGCTCTCGGCCGTGGGTCACGCGGCCGTCCGGGAGGGGTGGCGGCCACGAAGCGGCACCGGACAGAAAGGCGCGTCGTGGCTGAACGGCCGGAACCGACCGTCCCGGACGAGCTCACCAGCCTGCGGGCGCTCGTCGAGCACAGCACCGACATGCTCGCACGCCACGCTCCCGACGGCAGCTACCGCTACGTCTCCCCCGCCTGCCGGGAGCTGCTGGGCTACGAGCCGCACGAGCTGCTCGGCCGTTCGGCGTACGAGCTGATCCACCCGGACGACCGCGCGGCGGTGCGCGAGCGTCACGCGAGGGTGCTGGCCGATTCCCGGTTGGCCGAGGTCGTCTACCGCATCCGTCGCGCCGACGACACGTACGTGTGGTTCGAGACCAACGGGCACGCCGTCCGCCACCCGGACTCGCGCGAGATCATCGAGATCCAGACGAGCTCGCGGGATGTGAGCCGACGCACGGCCACCGAAGCGCTCCTGCGGGAGTCCGAGCAGCGCTTCCGGCTCGCGATGACCAACGCCCCCATCGGCATGGCGCTGGTCGGGCTCGACGGCAGCTTTCTCGAGGTCAACGATCGCGTCAGCGAGATCCTCGAGCGGCCGCGTGAGGAGCTGCTCGAGCTGACGTTCCAGCACATCACCCACCCCGACGACCTCGACACCGACCTCGGCTACGTGCAGCAGCTGCTGACCGGCGACATCGCGCACTACGAGATGGACAAGCGCTACCTGCGCCCGTCGGGCGAGGTCGTGTGGGCACTGCTCAGCGGCTCGCTCGTCCGGGCCGACGACGGCGAGCCCCTGTACTTCATCGCCCAGATCGTCGACATCAGCAACCGCAGGCGCGCCCGCATCGAGCTCGAGGCCACCAGCCGCTCACTGGAGCGCAGCAACGCCGAGCTGCAGCGCTACGCCTCGGTCGTCGCGCATGACCTGCGCAGCCCGCTGGCGACGCTGGGCGGGTTCCTCGAGCTGCTCGCTCACAGGTTCGAGGACCGGCTCGACGCGCAGGGGGTGCAGATCCTGAAGGTCGCCCGTCGCGTCACGATGCAGCTGGCGGAGACGGTGGAGGGCCTGCTCCAGCTCGCGCAGATGGGGCAGGCCGAGCTCACCCACGAGGCCATGGACAGCCGCGCGCTCCTCGAGGAAGTGGTGGAGTCGATCGGCCCGATCCTGGCGAGGTCGGACGCCGACCTGCGCATCGGGGTGCTGCCCAAGATCCGAGGCGACCGCGCACAACTGCGACTGCTGTTCCAGAATCTGCTCATCAACGCCGTCAAGTTCCGTGATCCGGCGCGCCGACTGGTCGTGACGGTCGACGCCGAGCAGGCAGCGCCGTGGTGGCGGTTCACGGTCACCGACACCGGACGTGGGGTCGCTCCCGCGGACCGCGAGGTGATCTTCCAGCCCTTCGGCCGGAACCAGGAGGGCTACAAGGTCGGCGGAACCGGAATCGGCCTGGCGACCTGCAAGCGGATCGTGGAGCACCACGGCGGCAGCATCGGGGTCGATGCTGCCGAGCACGGTGCGTGCTTCTGGTTCACGCTTCCCGCCGCCACGGTGGACGACCGACCCTGACGGTCACGGCTGCCGTGCCTCCCTCAGCGCCCGGCGCTCCGCCAGTCGCGCCGAGAGGGCCGCTGCCTCCGAGCGCCGCTCCATGTCGAGCTTGCTGAGCATCCGCGAGGTGTAGTTCTTCACGGTCCGTTCGGCGAGGTGCAGCTGCTCGGCGATCTGGCGGTTCGACAGCCCTTGCCCGATCAGCTCGAAGACCCGCCGTTCCTGCGGCGTCAACCCGCTCAGCAGCGCATCGTCCGATGGGCTCGCCGAGAGCTCGTCGAGCAGCACCGCGACCATGTCGGGATCGAGCAGACGTTCCCCGTCTGCAACCGCCGCGAGGATCCCGAGGAGGTCCGAGGAGCTGCGGTCCTTCGCGAGATACGCAGCAGCACCCGCCAGCGCGGCGGACAGCATTCCTCGGCGCTCGGGGAACGAGGTCAACAGCACACACGCAGTCCCTGGGTGCCGGGCACGGATCTCGCGACACAGCTGGATGCCGTCGCCGTCGGGCAACACCACATCGAGGATGGCGATGTCCGGCTCGGCCCGGTCGATGACCTCGCGTGCCTCCGCGACCGTGGCGGCTTCCCCGACCACCTGACAGCCGCGAGAACTGGAGCCCTGTTCGATCGCGGTCCGAATCCCCGTGCGCACGACCTCATGATCGTCCACGACGACCACCCTGGGCGGCACCGTCGCGCTCCTCGCGTCGGGAAGGCTCAGCACCGTACGGCATCGACCACGCATCAGCCGTCAACCCTGGGGATCGGGGCGCGACGCCTGTGAGCGCAGCGTTCTGATGAGCCCGTCGACCTCCGTCTCGAGTCGCCCGATCTCGACGGCGAGGTCCTCGTCCGCCACCCGGGTTCGCAGCGTGTGCAGTCTCAGGGCGATGGCGAACAGGCTCTGTTGCATCGCATCCACCGTCTGCCGGGCAACCGGCATCATCACCGCCGTCACGCCGATCCCTCTCGTCACGCGCCTCGCAGAAGGATCCTCCACCGGGTCGCCGGTCTCGCCTAGGTCCCTAGGTCACCGGTGCAGGCGGTCGACAGGGTGCGTGCGGGAGGCTGCCGCGGGACCGGTGACCTAGGTGCCTAGCGCGGCTCTGCACGACCTGGTGCCGTGCAGTCATCGTCGAGTCATCGAGAGAGACCGAACATGACCCAGCATGCCGCCTCCCGCGGGAGCGACCCCCTGCTTCGACGCACCACCCAGCGTGCGGACCACCCCCCGGCAGCGAGCGCCGAGGAAGCACGACCATCGCCGCACGTGTCCCTGCTCGCCGCGACGGCGTTGGGCTTCGCCTACACCTCGGCCACACCGCTCGAGACGCACATCCGTGCACTCGGAGAGCTCGCCGGCCCCGCCGAGCCGGCTTGCGACGCCCTCGAGCAGGCGAGGACCATCGTGCTGGAGGTGGAGGTCGCCGCTCCACAGGCACTGGCCGACGCCGCGGAACTCCTCGCCCTGGCAGCAGGCAGGATGGGCGATGTCCTCGACCTGAGCAGCGAGACACCCGCCCGCGGAACCGCGCTGGGGCACTGCTCGGCCAGCGTCCGGGTGGCGTGACCATGGACGAGGACTGGGAAGCCATGCTCGTGAGTCTCGCCAGCAACCGGGTGAGGGGGCTGCTCGAAGACGCCGTCGGGACCCTCGAGCAGATCGCCTCGCCGACCGAGGCCCAACTCGACCGGGTCCTGCGGGACCTGCGCGGGGCCCTCGAACATCTCGACGGTGGGTGAGAAGCCACCGGGTTCTCCCCAGGTCGGGTGAAGTCCACGGCGGTGTTGTCGCAGGCGTCTGCCAAACTCGTGTTCATGACCGACGAGCACGATGATCGCCATGACCGTGGCCGTGAGCCACGGCGGACCCCGCCCGGCGGCGGGGACTGCTGCTGTGGCCGATGCGGCGTCGACGAGGGCCCGCCGTTCGGTCTGCCGGTGCTGGCGGAGGCACCCGAGCTGGCGGGACTGCTGGAGGACCTGGCTGCGGTGGACCGGCTGCTGGTGCGGGTCATCGACACCCTGATCCTGGCGGAGGACACCTCGCTGTCGGAGGCGGCCACCGGGCTGCCGATCGAGCGGTGGCTCGCCGGGCTGGCGGGCCGCACCCGCAGCGACCGCAGGATGCTGGCCACGGCCGCACAGGCCTGCCGCCGACTGCCCGGCGTCCACGGCGAGTTCCGGGCGGGGCGGCTGTCGTGGGCGCAGCTGCGGACCATCGCGCTCCGGGTGCAGCGCCTGTCCTCAGATCATGACCAGCAGATCGACCAGGAGCTGACCCGTGCCCTCGGGCTGGCGGGCACACGACCGGACCCGGACAGCCTGCTCTGCGTGATCTCGCAGGTCCTGGACGCCCACCAGCGTCCCGCCGGGGACGGTGAGCGGGCCGACGGGGCGCCGGAGGTGGACTTCCTCGCCATGCAACCGAGGCTGGACGGCACCGGGGGGACCCTGTACGGCGACTTCGGCCCGGGCGGGTTCGCAGCGATCGACAACCGGCTGGCCCCCGACACCCCCGACACCGGCAGCCGTGAGGGCTTCGGCCAGGATGCCGGCACCGAGAAGGGCGAGGCCACCGGCCGCCAGCTCGCCCAGAGCCGTGCCGAGAAGCTGATCGAGCTGTGCACCACCGAGCCGGACGGCGATGGTGGGCGGGCGCCCGTACCGGCCTCGTACGTGGTGCGCCTCGACGTGGAGACGCTGCTGCGGCTCGCCCCCGACAAGGCCGCGACCCTGCTGACCACGATGACCGGCGGCGCGATGTGGCTCGACGCCGCCACCGCCCGGCTGCTGGCTGACCGGCACGGCACCACCCTGCGGCTGGTGCTGCACGACCAGGGCCGCATCGTGGGAGTGGGGCGAAGGACCGGCAAGGTGCCCGGCTGGCTGGCCGAGGCCACCCTGGCGGTGCACGACACGTGCACCGCCCCCGGGTGCGCCGTGGCCGCCCGCGTCTGCGACACCGACCACGCCCTGCCCTACAGCCGTGACGGGCGCACCGACGCCGACAACCTCGCACCGCTGTGCGCCATCGACAACCACGCCAAGGAACCCGGCAGCTGGCGCTGCCGTCAGCATCCCGACGGACGACGCACCTGGCGCCACCAGCCCACCGGCCTGACCACCACGACCCTGCCCACCACCTGGCGGCCCCCATCCACCGACGACGAGCATGCCGCACCCGGATGCGCCGACGACGGCGAGGGACGCGCCCCGCCGGCACGCGCGGACGAGGGCGAGGGACGCGCCCCACCCGGGGACGACGAGGGCGAGGGACGCGCCCCACCCGGGGACGACGTCGGTCCTGCGCCACCCGGCCACGGCGACGGCCGTGCTCCACCGCCTGCAGCCGGTGACGGCAGCGGGCCCGACGACGACCTGCCCTTCTGACCACTGCTGCGATCCCACACGGCTGGGCAGCCCACCGACCCACCCGCCCCAGGGTGTGGCCGGCGTGGGCTGCCCCCACGCGTGCCCGGGGTCCGGCGCGTGCGTGTGAGAGCTACAGGAAGCAGCGGCCCTCGCCGCGGTAGGTGGGCACCTCCTCCACCACGCGGTCGCCGTCGACCAGGTGGAGCGTCTCGAACCGCTCGCACAGCTCCCCGGACTTGGCGTGGCGCAGCCAGACCCGCTCCCCGATCGCAAGCCGGTCCGCGGCCTCGCCCAGGACCGGCGTCTGCACCTCGCCGGCGCCCTCGTTGCCGTCGAGTCGCAGCCCCGTCGGCAGGTGGACCTTGGGCAGCTTGTCCGGCCCCGCCGACCCCGAGGCCACGTAGCCACCCCCCAGCAGCGTGACCACCCCCGGGCCCGGCCGCCGCACCACGGGCAGCGCGAACAGCGCCGCCGGGTGAGGGTCGAAGGCGCGGTAGTGGTCGAACAGTCCCGGCCCGAAGAAGCCCGACCCGGCCGTGACCTCCGTGATCGACGGCTCGGCGCCCGTGAGCTCGAGCGAGCCGGTCCCGCCGCCGTTGACGAACCGCAGCTCAGCGACCTGGCCGACCGCGGCGACCACCTCGGCGCGCCGCTCGGCCAGCTCCGAGGCCGAGGTGCGCTGCATCATCCGGATCGCCGGCGCCATCCAGCGCTGCGTGCCCGGCGCGTCGCCGACGCCGGCGATCTGGCCCTCGTAGGCCATCATCCCGTCGAGGCGGAAGCCGGGGCGCCCGACGATGGCCTCGGCGAGGTTGCGGGCCTCGGCTGCGTGGTGCACCGGCGAGCGGCGGGGCCCGAGGCGAACCCGCTCGTCGAGCAGCCGCAGCGACGCGTCCAGGTCGAGGCAGACCTGCACCTCACTCCGCTGGCGCGGCCCCACCACGGCGTCGACCACATCGAGCTGGTCGGGATGGTCGACCATGATCGTGATGCGTGCGCGGGCCTCGTCGTCCTCGCACAGCCGGCGCAGCGCCCCGCGGTCCACGGTCGGGTAGGCCACCAGCAGGTCCTCGTAGCCCAGCTCGGCGAGCCACAGCGCCTCGGGGAGCGTGAACGACATCACCCCACGGCAGGCCTCGGCCGCCAGAGCGCGGTCGAGCGCCCAGCGGCAGCGCAGCGACTTCGACGCCACCCGGATGGGGGTGCCCGACGCGCGGCGGGCCAGGTCCCGCGCGTTGGCGTCGAAGGCGCCGACGTCGACGACCGCGAACGGTGGGTCGAGATGGGCCGTGGCGGCGTCGAGGCGCAGCCGGTCGGACTTCCGGGCGGGGCGCTGCATGCCTTGCTCCTTCGACGGTGGGCCGCGCGCATCCTGTCACGACCCGCCGCCCCGTGCCGGGTCGCCTGCGACGCGTTGCCCGGGCTGGTGGCGCGGTCAGACGCGCCAGACGGCATCGGGCATGCGCCGCTCAGGGGCCTCGAGCGCGGCCACCGCGTCCTCCACCCGGGTGTGGACGTGCAGCAGCTCCTCGGGCGCGCGGGCGAGGTGGCGGCGCTGGAGGTCACGCAGGACCTCGACCAGCCCGTCGAAGAAGCCCGCGTCGTCGAGCAGGACCATCGTGGTCTCCAGCTGGCCGAGGTAGACGTGGGTGACGACCTCGAGCAGCTCGTCGAGGGTCCCCAGCCCTCCCGGCAGCGTGACGAAGGCGTCCGACCGCGCGAGCATCTCGCGCTTGCGCTCCAGCAGGTCGGCGGTGACCACCAGCTCGTCGCAGTCGCGGTCGGCGATGCCGCGATCGACCAGGAACTGCGGGATGATCGCGGTCACGCGGCCGCCGGCCTGGCGGGCGCCCTCGACCACCGCGCCCATCGTCCCCAGCGGCGTGCCGCCGTAGACCACCTCGTGGCCGGCCGTGGCCAGCGCCCGGCCGAGCTCGCGGCCCTGCTCCAGCAGCCGCGCCTCGGCTCGCTCCGAGGACGAGCAGAACACGCACACACGCATCGCGGACACCTCGCTGTCGTCGTTCCCCACCGGCCCGGGCTCGGCGCCGTCCGGGCCGTCGAGCTGCCCGGGGCGCGGGCACCTCACGTCGGGTGCACCGGCTCGCAGCCAAGCGCGGCGCGCAGCGCGGCGCCCAGCCGGAACATGCCCTCGAGGACGACGTCGCGCAGCGCGTCATCGCCGGGGTCCCAGCGGGCCAGGGCCGCGTAGGCGAGCCGTCGCCCGCCCCCGTCCACGACGCCGGCGTCCGCGCGGATGCCCGCCTCGGTGCCCGTCTTGGAGCGCAGCACCACGCCGCGGTCCGCCTGCCGGTGGGCCAGCGGGTCGAGACCGAACGCCGACCCGACGAGCGACAGGTCGGTGCCGAGCCCCAGCCACTCGAGCACCGTCGCGTCCGGGATTGCGCTCACCGCGGTGCCGGACGCCAGCCGTGCGGTGAGCTCCGAGAGCTCGGCGGCGGTCCCCGACGCCAGCGTCGAGGGCACGTCGTCGCCGCGCTCGTCGCGCACCCGGTCGAGGAGGCGGGTGGCCTCGAGCCCGAGGACGGCGCCCCGGCGCTGGACGGCCGGCAGCCCGACGTGGGCGAGCAGGACGTTGGTCGCGAGGTTGTCGCTGACCGCGGCGACCATGACGGCGAGGTCGGTCACCGGCAGCGCGTCGGTGGCCAGGTGCTGCCACAGCCCGGAGTCGGCGACCGCGCACTCGGGCCTGCGCGACAGTCGCAGGCCCGGGTCGAGCGCGCCCTCGTCGAGCTGCGCGGCGACCTCGACGAGCAGCAGCAGCTTGCCGAGGCTGGCGATCGGCAGCGACCGGTCGGGCGCGACCGAGGCGAGCACGCCTCCGTCGGCGACGTCGCGCACGCAGACGCCCCAGGTGATCCCGGGCGCGCCCGCGAGGTCCGCGACGGTCCCGGCCAGGTCCGGGTCGGCGGCAGCGCGCCGTCCGCCCGACCCGGCCGCTGCGCTCATGGGCGGTGCTCGGGGCGCAGGGTGGGGAACAGGATCACGTCGCGGATGTTGGTCACGTCCGTGAGCAGCATCACCACGCGGTCGATGCCCACGCCCAGGCCGCCGGTGGGCGGCATCCCGAGCTCCATCGCACGCAGGTAGGCCTCGTCGACGACCATCGCCTCCTCGTCGCCGGCGGCCTTGGCGGCCGCCTGGGCCTCGAAGCGCTCGCGCTGGTCGTCGGGGTCGATCAGCTCCGAGAATGCGTTGGCGACCTCGCGGCCGGTGACGATGAGCTCGAAGCGCTCGGTGACGTGGGGCTCGCTGCGGTGGCGGCGCGCCAGCGGCGAGACCTCGACCGGGTAGTCGATCACGAAGGTGGGATCCCACAGGGTGTGCTCGACGTGCTCCTCGTAGAGCTCGAGCACGAGCTTGCCCACGCCCCAGCCGTCCTCGACGGCGACGTCGTGCTTGGAGCACAGCGCCCGCACCTCGTCGAGCGGGTCGTCGTAGGAGAGCTCGGGCTCGTCCAGGGCCTCGCGCACGAGGTCGAGCAGCGTCACCCGACGGAACGGACCGGCCAGCGACACCGCCCGGCCCTGGTAGGACAGCTCGGTGGTGCCCACGGCCTCCTCGGCGGCGCGGCGCAGCAGCGCCTCGGTGAGCTCCATGACGTCGTGGTAGTCGGCGAGCGCCTCGTAGGACTCGAGCATGGTGAACTCGGGGTTGTGCCGCGTGGACATCCCCTCGTTGCGGAAGCTGCGGTTGATCTCGAAGACCTTCGGCATGCCGCCGGCGATGAGCCGCTTGAGGTAGAGCTCCGGGGCGATGCGCAGGAAGAGCTCGGTGTCCAGCGCGTTGTGGTGCGTGACGAACGGCTTGGCCGTCGCGCCGCCGGGGATGGGGTGGAGCATCGGGGTCTCGACCTCGACGAAGCCGCGCTCCTCCATCTCGGCGCGCACCGCCCGCAGGATCCGCGCGCGTACCTCGAAGACGCGGCGCGCCTCCGCGTTGACGACGAGGTCGAGCTCGCGCTGGCGGAAGCGCTGCTCGGTGTCGGTCAGGCCGTACCAGTCGCTGGGGATCGGGCGCAGGCCCTTGGCCAGCAGGGTCAGCGTGGCCGGCTTGACCGACAGCTCCCCGCGCTTGGAGACCAGCACCTCGCCCTCGGCGCCCACCCAGTCGCCGGCGTCGAGGCGGGCGATCAGCTGCTGCGAGGGCTCGTCGAGGGCCTTGACGGGGCACAGCAGCTGCAGGTCGACGCCGTCCTCGCGCAGGACGAGGAAGCGCAGCTTGCCCATGTCGCGCACGTTGACCACCCGCCCGGCGACGGTGACCCGCTCCCCGGTCTCGGTGCCGGCCTCGAGGTGGCCGTGGGCGTCGTGGACCTGCGCGAGCGTGTGGCTGGGCGCGAAGCGCACCGGGTAGGGCTCCACCCCGGCGTCGCGCAGCTCGGCGACCTTCGCGCGGCGCGTGGCGATCAGGTCGTCGAGCTTGGACTCACCGTGCTCGGCGGGTCCCTCGTCGCGGGGCTCGTCAGCGCTCACCGTGGAGTCCTGTGTCCGGGGATGGGATCGAAGCGGGCCGCGGCGGGCCGGAGGTGGGAGCGGTCACGAACCGTACCGCGCAGCCCGCGGCGACCGGCGATCCGGTCGACGGCGCCGGCGACGCTCAGTGGGTGTTGCGCTCCCAGATCAGGCGCAGGCCCTTGAGCGTGAGCCACGGGTCGTGGTGGTCGATGGTCTCGCAGGTCTCGCGCACCGCCTCGGAGAGCCCGCCGGTGGCGACCGTGGTCACCCCGGGGCCGAGCTCGTCGGTGATGCGGCACACGACCGCGTCCACCTGGCCCGCGAAGCCGAACACGATCCCGGCCTGCAGCGCCTGGGTCGTGGAGCGCCCGATCGCGCTGGCGGGCGCCACGATCTCCACGTTGGGCAGCCGGGCCGCCTTGGTGATCAGCGCCTCGGTGGAGGTGTGCACGCCCGGGGCGATCACCCCGCCGAGGAAGTCGCCGTCGGGCCCGATCGCGTCGAAGTTCGTCGAGGTGCCGAAGTCGACCACGATCGCGGGGCCGCCGTAGAGCGCCTCGGCGGCCACCGCGTTGGCGATCCGGTCGGCTCCGATCTCGCGGGGGTTCTCGTAGCGCAGGGCGATCCCGGTGCGCACGCCCGGGGCGACCACCACCGGCGGGAACGGGAAGTAGCGGCCCATCATCTCCCGGTACACGTCGGTGACCGTGGGCACGACGCTGGCGATCACCACCCCGTGGATGTTGTGCGAGAAGTCCAGGCCCGCGAACCCGAGCAGGCCCGAGTACATCAGCGCGAGCTCGTCGGGGGTGCGCTCCACGTCGGTCGACAGGCGCCAGTGGTGGACCAGCTCGGCGTCGCGGAAGACCCCCAGCACCGTGTGGGAGTTGCCGATGTCGACGGCCAGCAGCACGGCTATGCCCCCGCCCCGACGTCCAGGGCGAGGTCGAGCTGGGGGGCGCTGTGGGTCAGCGCGCCGATCGCCACGCGGTCGACGCCGGCGCGGGCGTAGTCGGCCACCGTGTCGAGGTCGAGCCCGCCCGAGGACTCCAGCAGGATCGGCCCGTGCTCGGCGGCGAGCTCGCGGGCGCGCTGCACGGCGCGGCCGGTGGTGGCCACGTCGAAGTTGTCGAGCAGCACGTCGCGGGCCCCGGCGGCCACCGCCTCCTCGAGCTCCTCGAGCGACTCCACCTCCACCTGCACCGCCATGCCCCGCGCCCCGGCGAGCGCGGCCCGGGT
>SKLC01000309.1 GCA_007123425.1 Nitriliruptoraceae bacterium | reverse complement strand
CTCGGTGGCGCCGCGATCGCGGCGCCCGCGGTCGCCGGTCGCCGTGAGCGCGGCGCGGTCCGCAGCTGACTCGACCGCACGCCGAGGCGCGCCACGAGCGTCCTCGAGAACGAGGTCGGGGCCCCGTCGCGGGGCCCCGACCTCGTCATGCGGGTGATCTCAAGCGCTGGCCTGCTCGTCCTCGAGCAGCTCCTCCTTGAGCTGGCGCTTCTGCAGCTTGCCCTGTGGGCTGCGCGGCAGGGGATCCTCGAAGAACCAGATCTTGACCGGCACCTTGAAGCGGGCGAGCCGCTCTGCGACGAACTGCTGGAGCTCCTCCTCGCTGGCGGTCAGGCCCGGAGCCGTGTGGACCACGGCGCCCACCTCCTCGCCGAGCACGTGGTGCGGGATCCCGATCACCGCCGCGTCGGTGACGGCCGGGTGCTCGTAGAGCGTGGCCTCCACCTCCTGCGAGGAGATGTTCTCGCCACCCCGGATCACCATGTCCTTGGCGCGGTCGACGAGATAGACGAAGCCCTCCTCGTCGACCCGGGCGAGATCGCCGGTGTGCAGGTAGCCGTCCTCGTCGAAGGCCTCCGCGGTCGCCTCGGGCTTGTTCCAGTAGCCCTTGACGACGTTGGGCCCCTTGATGCACAGCTCCCCGACCTCGCCGAGGGGCAGCGGCGTGCCCGTCGGGTCGATGACCTTGGTGTCGCAGACGGGAATGGGCACGCCCACGCTCTCGGGCTTGTCGAGGTAGTCCTGGCCGGCGTTCATCGTCGAGATCGCCGAGGTCTCGGTCAGGCCGTAGCCGTTGCTCGCGCCGCGGCCGGGGAACATCTCCTCGATCTTGCGCACCAGCTCGGGGGCTGCGGGGGCGCCGCCGTAGCCGATGGAGCGCAGCGAGGAGAGGTCGTAGGAGTCGAAGTCGGGGTGCTCGATGACCTGCCAGACCACCGAGGGCACGCCGCCGAACTGATTGACCCGCTCGCGCTCGATGAGCTCCAGCGCGCGGGTCGCGTCCCACTTGCGCATCATCACGAGCTTGCCGCCAGCGGCGAGGTTGCCCAGCAGGATCGAGTGGCACCCGGTGGCGTGGAAGAAGGGGATGGACAGCAGGCTGCAGTTCTGCCCGTCCTCGCCCATCTCCTCCTCGGTGGAGGAGTTCGAGCGCATCGCACCGCGCTCGCGGACGAAGGCGAGGCTGATCAGTCCGGTGGTGATGTTGCGGTGGGTACCCAGCACGCCCTTGGGGTTGCCGGTGGTCCCCGAGGTGTAGAACAGCGTCGCGTCGTCCTCGGGCTGCAGCTCCACCGCCGGCAGCTCGATCTCGGCCGGCACGTCGCCGAGCACGTCCTCGAGCCGCTCGACCCCCTCGGGGATCTCGACGCCCTCCTCCTGGGTGACGATGACCTTCAGGTCGGGGAAGCTCTCCAGCTCCGGGCGGATCCGCTCGAAACGCTCGCCGTCGCAGACGAGCACCTTCGCGCCCGAGTCGCGCAGGCCGTAGGCCATCTCGTTCGTGGTCCACCAGGCGTTGAGCGGCGTCGCCACCGCACCGGCCGCCGACGCGCCGAAGAAGGCCACCGGCCACTCCGGGAAGTTGCGCATCGCGATCGCGACCCGGTCGCCCTTCTCGATGCCGTAGCGGTCACGC
The DNA here is from genome assembly GCA_007123425.1 of Nitriliruptoraceae bacterium. GTDB lineage: Bacteria > Actinomycetota > Nitriliruptoria > Nitriliruptorales > Nitriliruptoraceae > SKLC01. The sequence goes on along the minus strand of SKLC01000309.1, from coordinate 1,779 downwards.
AGGATGTGGGCGAAGTGCGCGGCCGTGCGGAAGTGCTCGTCGAAGGTCCAGCGACGGTCCTCGTAGACGAGGAAGTCCCGGTCTCCATAGCCGCTGGACAGCAGCAGGATCAGGGGGAGGTTGTCCGGGGCGTGCTTCCACACGCGGGTGGGGATGCCACGGATCTCCACCTCCTCCATCTCGAACATCTGGTCCGGCGCCGTCAGCGCGTCGTGGACCTCCTGGATCGACATGGTGGGCATGTGGCAGCGCCTTTCGTTTCCCTCGTGGCTCCTGCGGTTCGCGAAGCGTAGTGCCCACCCTCGACGACCTCGTCCTCGACGACGGCCGCGGCACCGACCCACCGTGGATCCCCTGCCCCGCCTGTGCTGCTGCGCGGGTGCCGAGGTGGCGGCCGAGGGCAGCGCACTACGCTCCGTGCTCCGCGAGCGCGAGGAGGACCATGGCCGAGGTCACGGTGTGGCACAACCCGCGCTGCTCGAAGTCCCGGGGCGCCTGCGCCCTGCTCGCCGAGCGGGGCATCGAGCCCGAGGTGCGCCGCTACCTCGACGATGCGCCCGACCGAAGCGAGCTCGAGCGCGTGCTGCGGCTGCTGGGCACCGACGACCCACGTGAGCTCATGCGCACGTCGGACCGCCGCTACCGCGAGCTGGACCTCGCGGACGCCGACCGCGCGCAGCTCCTCGACGCGCTCGAGGCCGAGCCGGCGCTGCTGCAGCGGCCGGTGGTGCTCCGCGGCGGGCGCGCCGTGATCGCCCGGCCGCCGGAGCGCGTGCTCGAGCTCCTCGACGACTGACCGCGCCGGCGCGCGACGAACGATTCGGTTCCAGGATGGGTCTGCTGGGCGTCCACGCCATCGTCTACGTGACGGTGTGCCTGCTGCTCGCGCTGCTGTGGCTCATGCTCGGGGGCGAGCCGGCGGCGGTGGCCCGGCCGTTGACGGCGGCCCGCGAGGCCGGGTTCTGGCCGTTCTGGGTGGCGGCGATCTGGGGCACCCTGCTGGGCATGCAGGCGGCGCTGACCTGGTGGGTGCGGCGCCGGCGTCGGCGGCGGCGTGCCCGGCGACGCCGGCACGGCAGCGGGCCCCGCTGGATCACGGCCATGTTCACCGACATCTGCGGCAGCACCCGCCTGGTGGGCGAGCTCGGCGACGAGGCCTACAGCGAGCTCATCGCCGCCCACCGCGCGACCGTCCGCGAGCTGATCGGCGCCCACCGCGGCCGCGAGATCGGCACCCAGGGCGACGGGTTCCTGGTGCGCTTCCCCTCGCCCCGGGACGCGCTGGCGTGCGCGGCCGCGCTCCAGCACCGGCTCGCCGAGGAGCGCGACCGGGACCCGCGGGTGCCCCATGTGCGCGTGGGGCTGCACGCCGGCGAGGTGATCGCGCGCGACGGGGACGTGCTCGGGCGCATGGTCCACGTGGCCGCGCGGGTCGCCGACAGCGCCGGCCCCGACGAGATCGTGGTCACCGAGCCGGTGGCCGACCATGCCGACCCGTGGGTGCGCGTCGAGGACCGGGGACTGCACGAGCTGCGGGGCGTCGAGGGGCCGCGCCACCTGCTCGCCGTGCGCTGGGCCTCGGCGGGGGGCTCCACCAGATCCTGACGCGACGCTGCTCGGGGACGGGCCACGACCAGCCCGGCGGGGGCTCCGTCCGGGCCGCGCGGATCAGCGTGCCCGACGTGGCGGGCGCGGCGTGAGCAGCGCCACCGGGACGCTGATACCCAGCTGCTCGGTGCGCAGCGTCGCGATGCGGCGCCCGGGCTGCACCGCGTCCCG
>SKLC01000459.1 GCA_007123425.1 Nitriliruptoraceae bacterium | reverse complement strand
TCGTCGGGCTGGGGGCTGGCGACGGCCGGCTCCTCGGCGGGCTCGCCGTCGACCGGCCCGGACGCGGCCGGCTCGTCGACCTCCGGCCCATCGGCGACCTCGGGCTGGTCCATCGCAGCCCCGTCATCGGTCCCCGCGCTCGGTGGGGCCGCGCCGAGATCCTCGCCCTCAGCCGGCGGATCGGCGGGCTGGCCGGGGTCCTCGAGGTCCATGTCGTCCCCGTCGCCGAGGCCCTCGACGGGAGGCGGCGGCTCCGCCGTCTCCATGGCCACCGTCACGCCCTCGGTCTCCAGGGACATCTGCGCGAACGTGCTCGAGTCGGGATCGCCGAACGCGAGGTTCGGGACGCCCGCCGGGCTGATCAGCAGCCCGTGGTTGTCGGCCTCGCCACTGGCCCAGGCATCGGCCGCGAAGGCCAGGTCGAAGACCCAGTGCTCGCCCTCCTCGTCGAGGACGCCCGTGCCGCCCAGCATGCAGTCCACAGCCGGCTCACCGAGCTGGCCCTCCTCGAAGGGCTCCTCCCGCGGCATGTCGTCGGCATGCTGGGTCTGGGGCGCGTCCGAGGGCTCGAAGGCCTGGGTGAGCGCGCACGCCTCCATGCGGAGGAAGTCGTTGTCGATGTCCACGGCGTCGTTCTGCAGCGCCTCGGCGAGGTTGCCGGCGAACTCCTCCGGGTCCTCGTTGTCGATCATCACGAACAGCGACGTGATCACGTCCCGGAACGCCGGCGAGCTCAGGTCGTAGGACAGGTCGCCGACCGGCACGTAGAGCTCGAAGGCGGTGACCTCCTCGCCGTCGGGCACGTCGGGCAGCTCGAACCGCATCGCCGACTCGTAGCGCTCGTGGCCGGCGAAATAGCCCACCGCGAGCGTGTCGGGCAGCAGCGGCTGCGCCGGCGAGACCTCCGCCTCGTCCTGCAGCGTGGCGATGCCGTCCTCGACCACGCTGGTCAGGGGGCGCAGCTCCTCGGGACACAGCTGGGGCTCGACCACACAGACCGCCTGGGGCGGCACGCTGTCGGCCACCGTCGGAGGGATGCCGTCGGTGACCGGGTGGGTGTAGACCGCCGAGTCGGTGACCTCGACCTCCCGGGTGTCGGCCTCGTCCTGGGCGGTCGCGGGCTCCTGCTCGGCCGCGGGGTCCTCACCCCCCGTCGCGTCGCCACCGGCGGAGCCCTCCTGGCCGAGCACGGGCTGGGTGCCCACCACCGCGCCGGCGAGCGCGAGCAGCATCAGCAGCAGCCCGGTGGTGAGCATGCTGGCGCGGGAACCTCGGGTCACGGTCATCTCGCGGTCCTTGTCGGTCCGGTCGCTGACGCCGGCGCGACGCCGGTGGTCACGGCGTCCGCGTGAGGGGTGCGAACGTCCGGGTCGGGGGTCAGCCAAGGGCCTGCTGTACCCCCGACAACGAACGGGTTCGCCGGAGGTGACGACATCTCCTGCCCCCGGGGGCGCCCCTTCGCCACGGGCAGCCAGGGTCCGGGTCCCGGGCGCGGTCCTCCACCCAGGCCGGGAGCGCTAGAACCCGGTCTGGAAGGTGCCGGCATCGCGGTACTCCTCGACCGAGCAGTCGGCGCTGAGCACGTGGACGCCCTGTCCTCCGAAGTGGTCCTCCGGCGTGTAGTCGAGGGGTGGGAAGACCCCGCTCTCGATGGGGCCGGTCTGCTCGATCAGGGCGCGGAAGTCCTCCCGGGTCAGGTCGTCGCCGAAGGTCTCGCCGTAGCGCTCGAGCATCGTGTGCATGCCCTTGGCCGAGCCCCAGATGGCCCAGGCGATGTCGTCGGCGGGTGCGCCGAAGCGCTCGGCGGCCCGGAGGAAGTCGGGGTCGATCTCCTCGGCGGTCTCGAGCGCCGGGAAGGGTGAGAAGAAGGTCCCCCCGTCGACCTCGGGGCAGCCGTTGGCCAGGACGGCGTTGAGCCCCTTGGTGATGCCGACGCCGACGAACTGGAAGTCGTGGCCCTGGTCCTCGGCGACCTGCGCGAACCGGATGTAGTCCAACGGGCTGGTGTTGATGTAGAGCACCTCCACCCCGCGGTCCGCCAGGTCGTTGGCCATGTCCGCGTACCACCCGGACTGCCCCCGGGGATGGCGCAGGGTGCCCCGGCCGTCGAGCCCCTGATCCGCCACGCCCTGCTCCCAGCCGGCGACCGCATCGTCGAAGTTCGGGGTCTGGGTCACCAGCGCTCCCACAGGTGCGTCGCCGAAGTTCGCGCGCACGTACTCGGCGAGCAGCTCGCCCTGCTGCCGGTAGGTCATCGAGGCGGCGAAGTACCACGGGTTGTCGTCGAGGCCGACCTCGGTCACGCCGGGAGACATGTAGGGCACGCTCATCTGGCCGGCGAGCTGACCGCACGCCTGGATCTGGTCGGTGCCGCCGCCGCCGTAGAGGAGGAACGCTCGCTGCGCGAGCTCGCGGCAGATCTGGCGCGCGGTGGTGGGCTCGTAGCGGTCGTCGGCGAACTCCTGCTCGATGTTGGTGCGGCCGAGCACGGTCTCGCCCTGCTCCTCGAACAGCCAGCGCCAGTAGAGGTCGGCGGACGCCTCGAAGGAGGTGCTGGGCAACGGCGCCGCGCCGGTCACCGGAGCATGCGTCGCGAAGCGGATCGTGTCCTCGGTGACCCCGGTGCGGTCCTGGCCCTGGGGCTCGAGCTGCCCCTGGGCCTGGGTGTCGTTCGTGGACTCGCTCCCGTCGTCGTGCGCGGCAGCGCCATCGCCGTCGGTCGTCGACGACGCCTGCTGGCCCTCTCGGTCCGCGTCACCGGACGCCGCCTGGTCCACCTCGACGCTCTGCCCGGCGTCATCGTCCTCGGTGGCGCTCGTGGCCTCGCCCGCCTCTGCCTGCGGTGCGTCCGACCCGTCGGTGGGAGCGGGCGTCGCGACCTCCTCGCCCGGGTCGTCGCCCTGCGTGGTCGGACCGGCCGCCGGGTCCCCCTCGACATGGACACCGGGGTGCTGGCCGCAGGCCGCGAGCAGCAGGGCGAGCATCGCGAGCGCGGCCAGCAGACGGGACGGGGACCAGGCCATCGTGCAGTGCCTCCCACGGCGCGGGCGCGCCATCGGGAGCCGTCCGGTCGTCGCCTTCGCCCACCGGGCCGAGACGAGCGCCTCCATCGCGGTGCGGTGGGCCGTCGGATCCGGACCCTCCGCCCGACCAGCCCGAGGGTGGGCGCGGCGCCGTGCCGCCGTCGGCCCCGCCGCGTCGGCGGACGCTCCCCACGAACGCCCGCCGCGGCGACGAGGCAGGAGGTCGGGCGGTCGGCTCCCGCTCACGTGGAGCCCACCATCCTCTCGTGAGGACTTCCCCGTGCGGCCTCGCAGTTCCTGCCCGGCCGCCCCGCGACGGCTCAGGTCGGGCGCTCGGCGCGCGGGTGCGCCCGATAGGGGCTGACGGTGGGCTCGCCGTCGAGGTGGAAGCGC
>SKLC01000457.1 GCA_007123425.1 Nitriliruptoraceae bacterium | reverse complement strand
GGTCGGCGCGCTCGAGCGTGGCCAGGCGGGTGGCCACCGACACCTGGATCTCCGGGTCGAAGCCGCCCAACAGCTGCGCGCCCAGGCGGGCCGGCAGGTGGGCCAGCACCAGCGCGATCGTCTGCGGATGCTCGTCCCGCAGGTGCTGGAGCACCTCGGCGGGATCGTGCAACCGCAGGAAGTGGAACGGCGCGGCCTGGCTGGTGGCCATGAGCCGGTCGACGATCTCGTCGGCCTCGGTGCCGCGCACACGCCGCAGCAGCTCGCGGGCGTGCTGCTCGCCGCCGGAGAGCAGGTGGGCGTGGGCCTCGGCCTCGGTGCGGAACTCGGCGAGGATCGCCTCGAGCTCGGCGGCGGGGATGTCGCCGAGCTGGGCGACCTCCATCGCCAGCTGCTCGGTCTCCTCCTCGGTGAGGTGGGCGAGCACCTTCGAGGCGCGGTCGTTGCCGACCGCCAGCAGCACCGCGGCGGCCTTCTGGGGCCGGCCCAGCACCAGGTCGGTGGAGGTCATACCCCGGCCCTCCGGTCCGCCAGCCACCCGCGCAGCAGCGCGGCGATCTCCTCGGGCTGGCGCTCGACCAGCTCGGCTACCTCGTCACGCACCGACGGGTCGGGCTGCAGCTCCTCGGTGGCGGGCGGCGGCGCGGCGGCCTGCCCGGCCGGGTCCAGCGGCGGGGTGGGACGCATCTGGGCGGGCACCACCTTCTCGGGCTCCTCGGGCTCGCGCCGGCGGCGGCTCATCAGGAACAGCCCGAGCGCGATCAGCGCCAGGACCGCCAGGGCCACGATCGTCTGGATCTGCTCCATCAGGCCGCCGTCCTCGGCGGGCGGGGCCTGGTCGAGCTCCATGGCGGGCACGCGCGAGATCGCCACCGCGTCACCACGCTCGGGCACGAGGCCGGCGGCGGCGGTGACCAGCTCCTCGAGCTCCGCGTTGGTGACCACCGCGTCCTCGTCGACCACCAGGGCGACCGACAGGCCCTCGACGTCGCCGGGCGCCATCACCGTGCGGGTGGTGGTGCGGCCGACCCCGAACTCGCGGGTGGCGTCGTCGCGCTCGTAGGTGCCCTCGCCGCCCTCGCCGGCGATGGGGCCGCCGTCGACGCCGACGGTGCCACCGAGCTGCGGCGCGATGCCCTCGTAGCGCTCCTCGCTGGTCTGCTCCCGCAGCGCGATGCCCTCGTCGTCGTAGGTCTCGGTCTGGGTCTCGGTCTCGCTGAAGTCCAGCGCGGCGCGGACCACCACCGAGGCGTTGGAGCCGGTGGCGCGCTGCAGCAGCGCCGAGAGGTCGGCCGACAGGGCCTGCTCGAACTCGCGGGTCCGGCGCTGGTTGGCGTCGCCGACCCCGGACATCGAGCCGTCGCCCGGGGCATGGAGCACGTTGCCGGCGGTGTCGGCGACCGTGATCTGATCGGGGTCGAGGCCCTCGACCGCGGAGGAGACCAGCAGCGCCACCGACTGGACCTGCTGGTCGTCGAGCTGGCGGCGGGGGCGCAGCAGCACGGACGCGGTGGCCGGGTCCTGCTGATCGGTGAACAGCGAGTCGTCGGGGAGCACGAGGCGGACGTTGGCGGTCTCGACGGCGTCCATCGCACCCAGCGTGCGGGCGAGCTCCCCCTCGACGGCGCGCTGCAGGTCGACGCGCTGACGGAAGTCGGACACGCCCAGCGCCTGCTCGTCGAGCAGCTCGTAGCCGGGCACCGACGGGCTGCCCGACACGCCCGCCTCGGCGAGATCGGCGCGCACCCGGTGGATGCGGTCCTGCGGCACGAGGATGCGGGAGCCCTCCAGCTCGAAGGGCACCGAGCGGGCCTCGAGCTCCGTGACGACCTCGGCGATCTCAGCGTCCTCGAGCCCGCCGTACAGCAGCGTGTAGCTCGGGGTCATCACCCAGCGGAAGAAGGGCACGGCGGCCATGATCAGCACGACGGCGGCCACGACGATGCCGACCCGCTGTGCCGGTGGCAACGAGCGGGCAAGGCCGACGAGGCGATCCTTGAGCTCCACGTGCTACCTGTCCTTGTCGTTCGGGCAGTGCTGGCCGTGCCGCGGCGGAGGCCGGGCTACAGCTGCATCCGCATGACCTCGTGGTACGACTCGAGCGCCCGGTCGCGGACCTGCACGAGCAGGTCGGTCGCCAGCGACGCCTGGTTCGTGGCGGCCATGACCTCGTGGATCTTGGTGGGCCCGCCGGTTGCGACGTCCTCGATGAGGGCGTCGGCGTCGTGCTCGAGGTCGGAGACCTGCTGCAGGCCGCGGCCCAGCGCGTCGCTGAAGCCCGGCGCGGCCGCGCCCTGGGCACCGCCGGCACCCCCCGGGGCCTGGACGCCACCGACGCCGTTGGCACCGCCGCCGGGCGGCATGGGGGGGATCGGGGGGATGGGACCGACCGTCATCAGCGGCCTCCCAGCTGCAGCGCGGCCTGATAGGCCTCGTGCGCCGACGTCACCGTGCGCAGGTTGGCCTGGTAGCTGCGCTGGGCGATCATGAGGTCGGACATCTGCCCGGCCATGTCGAGCACGGGCCGGGCGACGTAGCCGTCCTCGTCCGCCAGCGGGTGCTGCGGGTCGTGGACCAGCGGCGGGTCACCCCCGTCCTCCACGAACGCGCCCACGCGCACCCCGGAGCCGGACGCCGCGAAGGGCCCGCCCCCCATCGTCTCCGCGACGGGACGCAGCGCGCGGAAGGGCTCCTCGTCGCCGGGGGTGACGGTGTTGGCGTTGGCCATGTTGTGGGCCAGCGTGTCGATCCAGTGGTGGGCGAACCCCACGCCGGTGCGGCCGATGTCCATCGCGGAGAAGGTCGTCATCGGTGACCACCCATCGCCACGCGCAGCTGGCCGGTCTTGAAGTTGAAGCCCTCGACCACCGCCTGACGCAGCAGCCCGTCCTTCATCTCGCCGATCAGCTCCGTCTCCAGGTCGACCGAGTTGCCGTCCGGGCCGACGATCGTGGGCGAGGCGACGGTGTCGAACCTCGCGTTCGTCGGGGCGCCGCGCTGCAGCGCGTCGGCCAGGGCGTCCTCGAACGCGACGTGCTGCGCCCGGAAGTTGGGGGTGTCGGCGTTGGCGATGTTGTGCGCACGAACCTCGCCGCGCATCGAGAGCCCGTCGAGGGCTCCCAGCGCGGTCTGGACGGTCACGTCCCACACCATGCGTGCTCACCTCCCCTTCGCGTCAGCGTTCCCGCGTCGGAAACACGACAACGGAGGAGGCGAACGCCTCCTCCGTGAGTCGTGGTGATCCATCGCGAGTTGTCTGGCCGCCCCTGTCGGCGGGGCCCGGACCGACTCAAGCGGTTCGGTCGCCGGGATCTCGCGGGCGGATGTCGGCGGTCGGGCCGCCGCGACGTGGGTACGGTCAGGGCGCGATGCGGGCCGCGTAGATCGCGCCGGCCTGGCGGCGCTGGTCGACGCCGGCCAGCTGCTCGCGCAGCTC
>SKLC01000186.1 GCA_007123425.1 Nitriliruptoraceae bacterium | reverse complement strand
CGCCGGCCTGGGCGTACGCGCCCTGGTGGGCTCCTCGTGGGGCTTCGCCGCGACCAGCGAGATCACCGACGCCGAGGCCGGCACCGCGGGCGCGCGGGCGGCGGCCACGGCCAGCGCCTCGGCCCTGGTGGGCGGCTCCGAGCTGGCGCTGGCCGACGTCGAGGTCGCCGTCGACAGCTACGAGACCCCGCACCTGGAGAACCCGTTCGAGGTGCCGCTCTCGGAGAAGGTCGACCTCGTGGTGGGCGCGACGCGCACGATGCACGAGGTCGAGGGCGTGGCGATGGCCACCGCGTCGCTGGCCTTCTGGGACACCGACAAGTGGTTCGTCTCCTCCCAGGGCCACCGCATCCACCAGCACCTGGTGGAGTCGGGCGGCGGGATGGACGCAACCGCGGTCGGCGAGCACGAGACCCAGCGCCGCAGCCACCCGCAGTCGTTCGGCCACTACGAGACCGGCGGCTTCGAGGTGGTGCGCCGCTTCGACCTGCTGGGCGAGGCACCGCGGGTCGCCGAGGAGGCGGTCGCGCTGCTCTCAGCGCCCACCTGCCCCTCCGGGGAGATGGACCTCATCCTCGAGTCGAGCCAGCTCGCGCTGCAGATCCACGAGTCGGTGGGCCACGCCACCGAGCTCGACCGGATCCTGGGATGGGAGGCGGCCTTCGCCGGCACCTCCTTCCTCGATCTCGACCAGCTCGGCTCGCTGCGCTACGGCTCAGAGCTGATGAACATCACCGCCGACGCGACGGTCCCAGGGGGCCTGGCAACCTTCGGCTACGACGACGAGGGCACGCCGGCCCAGCGGGTGGACCTGGTGCGCGAGGGCATCTGGGTGGGCGCGCTCACGGGCCGCGACACCGCCCACCTCGCCGGCCTGTCCCCCGGCGGGATGGTCCGCGGCGACGGCTTCAACCGGATGCCGATGGTGCGCATGACCAACGTGGGCATCCTGCCGGGCGAGGGATCGCTGGAGGACATCGTGGCCGACACCGACCACGGGGTGCTGATGGCCACCAACCGCTCCTGGTCCATCGATGACAAGCGGCTGAACTTCCAGTTCGGCTGCGAGGTCGGCTGGGAGGTCAAGAAGGGCAGGCGCACCCGCATGGTCAAGAACCCGACCTACACCGGGATCACCCCGACGTTCTGGGCCTCGCTCGACCGGCTGGCCGGCGAGGACGAGTGGGTGCCCTGGGGGCTGCCCAACTGCGGCAAGGGCCAGCCCATGCAGGTGGGCCACACCGGGCATCCCGCCAGCCCGGGCCGGTTCCGCGACGTCCGCGTGGGGGTGCGCTCATGAGCCAGGACGAGCTGCAGACGCTGGCCGACCGGGTGGCCGAGCTGGTCACCGAGCGGGGTGGGCGGCTGGCGCCCGACGCCGAGGTCGAGGCCAACGTGACGGTGACCCGCATCCGTCACGGGCTGACCCGCTTCGCGAACTCCTTCGTCCACCAGCACGTGGGCGAGGACACCCGCAGCGTCCGCCTCGAGCTCGCGGTCGACGGACGCACCTCGATCGCCTCCTCCAGCGCGCTCGACATCGACCGGCTCACCGAGCTCGTCGACGCCACGATCGAGGGCGCGCGGCTGCAGCCGGTCGACCCGCACTGGCCGGGCGCGACACCGCAGCAGGCGCTGGTCGTCGCCGAGCACGCCGACCAGGCGACGCTGGACCCCGAGCCCGAGCAGCGGGCCCGGCTCGTGCGCGACTTCGTCGACGCCGGCCCGGAGCTCGCCGGCGCGGGCTACGTCGACACCGAGAGCACGCAGCTGGCCTTCGCCTCCACCGCGGGACAGCGGGCCGCGGCCACCAGCACCCGCGCCACCATCGACGGCATCCACCAGACCCCCACCTCGGCGGGCAGCGCGCACCAGACCTCGCTGGCCCTGGCCGACCTCGACGGCACGGCGGTGGGCGAGCGCGCCGCCCACCGTGCCCGACGGTCGGCGGAGTTCGTCGACCTCGCCCCCTCGGAGATCGAGGTGGTCCTGGGCCCCGAGGCGGTCGCCACGATCCTGACCTTCCTCGGCGCGTACGGCTTCAACGGCAAGGCCCACCTCGAGGGCTCCTCGTTCGTCCGCATCGGCGAGGGGCAGTTCGACGAGGCGATCACGCTGCGCAACGACCCCGCCGACCCTCGCGCCATCGGCACCCCGATCGACGCCGAGGGGACGCCGCGGCGGACCACCACCCTCGTCGAGGCGGGGGTGAGTCGCGCGCTGGCTCACGACCGCCGCACCGCGCTGCGTGCCGGCACGGAGTCCACCGGCGACGCGGTCCCGGGCGGTGCCTCGATGGGCGCGGTGCCCACGAGCCTGGCGCTGCAGCCGGGCGGCACGCCGCCGGAGCAGCTGATCGCCGACGTGCGCCGGGGCCTGCTGATCACCCAGTTCCACTACTGCCGCGTGCTGGACCCCAAGACGCTCGTGGTCACGGGCCTGACCCGCAACGGGACGTTCCTCGTCGAGGACGGTGCGGTGACGGGCGCGGTCGGCAACCTGCGCTTCACCGAGTCCTTCGTCGACGCGCTGGGGCCCGGGCGGGTGCGCGGCGTGGGCGACGACGACCGCTACGCCGACGCCGAGTTCGGGCCCGGCATGGTGATCGCCCCGTCGCTGCACCTGGCGTCCTGGCACTTCACGGGCGGCGCTGCGGGCTGAGCGACCAGCGGAGGACCACGTGGCCATCAGGACCTTCAGCCGGGCGCTGGTCACCGGCGCCTCGACCGGCATCGGCGAGGCGATGGCGCGCGATCTCGCCGACCGCGGCGCCCACGTGGTACTCGTCGCCCGTCGCCGCGACATCCTCGAGGACCTGGCCGGACAGCTGCGCCGCAGCGGCCAGGTCGAGGTCGAGGTCCTGCCCGCCGACCTGACCGACGGGGCCGATCTCGGCCGCGTGGCCGCCCGCCTTCGACGCAGCGACGCGCCCGTCGACCTGCTGGTCAACAACGCCGGGGTGGGCCAGGTCGGCGACTTCGCCGACCTCGACATCGACGTCGCCGAGCGCCAGGTGCGGCTCAACACCCTCGCGCCGCTGCGGCTCACCCACGCGCTGCTGCCGAGGCTGCGCCAGCACGGCGGGGGCGTGCTCAACGTGGGCTCGATGGCCGGTGCCCAGCCGATGCCCCGGATGGCGACCTACGGGGCCACCAAGGCGATGCTCGCGAGCTTCACACAGGCCCTGCGGGAGGAGGTGCACGGCAGCGGCGTGCACGTGACGCTGCTCGCGCCGGGCTTCGTGCGCACGCCGTTCGTCGGCGCCGCCGAGGCCGACCACGAGGCCGCCCGCATCCCGGGCCTGCTGTGGGAGGACGCGCTCACCGTCGCGCGCGCGGGCCTCGACGGGGTCGCCCGCAACCGGGCCGTGGTGGTGCCGGGCGCGGTGAACCGTGCGGGGCTGACGGTCTCCGACATCACCCCCTCCACGGTGACCCGCCGGGTG
>SKLC01000349.1 GCA_007123425.1 Nitriliruptoraceae bacterium | reverse complement strand
GGCGCTTCGACGTGCATCCCGGCTGGCTGGGGCCGCGTCGGCTGCGCCCCTTCTCGCGCGAGCCCGACCCCGCGGCCCGTCGGCGCCAGGTCGACGCCGCCCGCGGCGGCGGGAGCATCCCGGCGAGGGTCCGCCGGGACCTGGAGGCCTGTGAGCGGTCGGGGTCGCTCGCGCTGTGCGAGCGCGTCACCGTCGACGCGGCCGATGAGGAGGGTGCGCGCCTGCGGCTGCGGCTGAGCGACGGCGCCGACCTGGGCGTGGACCAGGTGTGGCTGGCCACCGGTGGTCGCCTCGACGTCACGCAGGACCCGCTGTGCGCCTCGCTGCTGGCGCGCGATGCCACCACGATCCACGACGGGCTGCCGGAGCTGGCCGAGGACCTGCGCTGGCCCGGCACCGACGTCCACCTCATGGGGTTCGCGGCGGCGCTGCGGCTGGGTCCCACGGCCGGCAACCTGGTGGGTCACCGACGGGCGGCGCAGCGGATCGCCGCGAGCCTGCGCGGAGCGGATCCGGTGCGCGCCGACCGGGTGCAGACGGGGCCCGCGGCCTGCCCACGGGACGCGACCGGGGACGGCCGGGCGTCGCCACCTCGCTGAGCGGGCCGTCAGGCGGGCTCCAGCCAGGTCAGCAGTGGCGCGTGGTCCGAGGGCCGCGCGCCCTCGCGGAAGTCCCGGGCGACCTGGCAGCGCCGCACGGCGAGGTGGTCGCTGACCAGCGCGAGGTCGATGCGCATCCCACGGTCCTGCGCCAGGGCCGAGGGGTGGTTGCTCCACCAGGTGAAGCGCCCGCCCTCGCCGGCCTCGAGCCAGGCGTCGCGCACGCCGCGGTCCAGCAGCGCGGCGACCCGCGTGCGCTCCTCGGGGGTGACGTGGGTGCGATTGGCGCGACGTCCCGGGTTCCACACGTCGGCGTCGGTGGGCGCGACGTTGACGTCGCCGGCGAGCGCCAGCGGGCCACGCTCGGCCAGGGCGCCCACCCGCTCCGCGGCGACGTCGAGGAATCGCAGCTTCTCCGCGAAGCGCGGATGCCCGGGCGTGCGGCCGTTGGGGACGTAGACCGTGACCACCCGCACCCCGCGCACCTCGACCTCCAGCCAGCGCGCCTCCTCGGGCCGGGGCTCCCCCTCGAGCCCGAAGACCGCGCCGCTGGCGTCCACATCGATCGGCAGCAGCACGGCGACCCCGTTCCAGGTGCCGCTGGAGTGATCGATCGCCGCGTACCCGGCCATGGCCAGCTCCAGGTGCGGGAACGCCTCCGGTCCGACCTTGGTCTCCTGCAGGCAGACCACGTCGGGCTGATGGGTCTCGAGCAGGTCGAGCAGCCGGGCCATGCGAGCCCGGATCGAGTTGCAGTTCCACGTCACGATCAGCATGAGGTCCACAGGATGCCGCCAGCCGGCCGCGCTCCCCAACCGGACCCCGGGTCGGGCCGGCGGTAGCGTCGCAGCCCGAACCGAGCAGGACGACCCCGTGCCCTCCCTCCCGACCCAGCGGCCCGCCTGGCTGACCGCCCCGGTGATCTCGGTGGCGGTCCTGTCGATCGGCGCCGGGATCGCCCAGTTCGGCGTCACCACCGTGATCGGCGACGTCGCCGCCCACTTCGGCGAGCACGCCGACGGCGACGACCTCGCCTCCGAGCTCGGGATGCCGGCGACCACCATCGGCCTGGCGCTGGCGATCATCCGCCTGTCCTCGCTCGGGGCCCTGCCGGCGGCCGCCTACGCCGACCGGGTCGGCCGGCGGCGCCTGCTCCTGGGCGCGGTGACCATCGGGCTGGCGCTGACCCTGGTCGCGGCCGCGGCGCCGGGCTACTGGTTCTACGTGGCGCTGGTGGCCCTGGCGCGCCCGTCGCTGACGACCGTCAACGCCCTGGCGGGCGTGATCGCGGCCGAGGAGTCCACCTCCCGCGACCGCTCGTCGGCGATCGCGCTGATCGCGGTCGCCTACGGCATCGGCTCCGGCGCGGTGTCGGTGGGCCGGGGGCTGCTGCCGGGCGAGCCGTCATTCCGGGTGGTCACCGCCTTCGTGCTCGTGCCCCTGATCGTCATCCCGCTGCTGGCCCGCAAGGTCCGGGAGCCGGAGATCTCCGACGCGGCGGAGCGCGCGACGGGCATGCCCGGGCTCGTCCCCGCCGGGCTTCGAGGGCGGGTCGCGGTGCTGGCCGTGCTCGCCGGGGTGCTCGCGATCGCGACCGGTCCGGGGTTCACCTACCTGTTCGTCTACGGCGAGGGGGTGCTCGGTGCCACGCCCGGGCAGCTGTCGCTGATGGTGCTCGCCGCGGGCCCGGCGGGCCTGGCGGGGCTGCTCGCCGGCCGCTACGGGGCCGACCATCTCGGGCGCCGCGGGACCGCCGCGGTGGGGATGGTGCTGACGGGCGTCGCGCTGCTGGTCGCCTACGGCGGCGAGCTGCCCATGCTGGTCGTGGGCTACCTCGGCTCCGTGGCGGCCGCATCGGCCTTCGGCGTGCCCCACGGGGCCCTGGCGGCGGAGCTGGTGCCCACCACGATCCGGGCCACGGTCGCCGGCTGGGTCACGGTCACCAGCGTGCTGGGCGCGGTCCTCGGGCTGGCGGTCTTCGGGTTCCTCGCCGACTTCACCGGCTCCTTCGCCGCCGCCTCGAGGCTGATCGGGATCCTCGTGGCGGCCTCCAGCATGGGGTTCGTGCTGCTGCCCGAGACCCGCGGGCTGGAGCTGGACGAGACGATCGCCCCGGGGCGCCGCGCCCCCCGCCGCTGACCCGGCACCGTCGCCGTCGCGCACCGCGTCCCGCGCGCGGCTCGGCGCCACCGGTCGGATGACGCACGCGGCGGCGCTTGCCGCGGGGAGGAGATCGGCGGATGCTCGTCGCAGCATCCCGACAGGATCGGCCCGATGGACGACCAGGCGCCACGCTCCCCTGAGGACGTCCGCAAGTTCTTCGCTGCATGGCTCGACAGCGCCAACGCCGGTGACTGGGAGGCCTTCGCGCGGCTGATGCATCCCGAGATCGTGCTGCGGGAGCCGATGGGCCCCGCCGCCCACGGGCACGCCGCCGCGCTGCGGCGCGCCAAGGAGCAGTACGAGCCGTTCCCCGACGGGCGCGCCGAGATGGTCGGCGAGCCCTTCGTCGCCGTCGACGAGCCGGCGCTCGCCTACCAGTGGCGCTTCACCGGCACCCATCTGCACCGGATCGACCCGCCGGGCTTCGCGCCCACGGGCAGGGTCGTGTCCGTCCCGGGGACCTCCGTCCTGCGGTTCCGCGACCAGCAGGTCGCCGACGTCCGGCTGTTCTTCGACACGACCGACGTGGCACGCCAGGTCCTGGCCGCGCCCGCTCAAGGCAGCGCGCTGGAGCGCGTCATCCCCGTGGTCCAGCGACTGCGCGCCCGCGCCCGCCGCCGCGCACCGGCCTGACGCCATCCGCGCCTTCCGCTGCGTGCGGGGCTGGCACGAGCCTCGCCCGCGACCG
>SKLC01000326.1 GCA_007123425.1 Nitriliruptoraceae bacterium | reverse complement strand
CGGGGAGCCCGCTGAGGCGGACGCGGGCGACGAGGTCGCCGCGAGCCCGACGGCCACCGAGCAGCCGGCCGCCGAGGCCCCGCGCCCCCGGCCGCGCACCATCGCCGACGTGCGGGATCGCGCCGACCTCAAGCGCCTGGTGGGGGACTGGTACGTGGTCCACACCTACTCGGGCTACGAGCAGCGGGTGCGCGACAACCTCACCAACCGCGTCGAGGCCCTCGAGGCCGACGACCGGGTCTTCGAGGTGGTGATCCCCACCGAGGAGGTCACCGAGTACAAGAAGGGCAAGAAGACCACGTCGCAGAAGAAGTTCCTGCCGGGCTACGTCCTGGTGCGCATGGACATGGACGACGAGACCTGGGGCATCGTGCGGCACACGCCGAACGTGACCGGCTTCGTGGGCTCCTCGGGCTCCAAGCCCGTGCCGCTGCCGCTGCGCGAGGTCGCCTCGACCCTCAAGATCCCCGAGAAGGTGGTCGAGGAGGTCGAGGCCGAGGAGGCGGCCGCCGAGCCCGAGCGCCCGCAGATGGAGATCGACCTCGACGTCGGCGAGACCATCCGGGTCACCACCGGGCCGTTCGCCGACTTCACCGGCACGATCTCGGAGATCAACCTGGATCAGGCCAAGCTCAAGGTGCTCGTCAGCGTCTTCGGTCGCGAGACCCCGCTCGAGCTGCCCTTCGACAACGTGGCCAAGCTGTAACACATCGACCTGCCGCCGGCACCCCGGCGGACCCCACCGCGCGTGGCATCGCGAGGCTCCCGCTGGACGGGAGGCCGTGGGTCACGCGCCGGCCAACGACGTGGGAGGCCGCCCGCCGCGGCGGCCGTGAGGACCACGCGAGGAGATCGACAAGATGGCGAAGAAGGTCGTCGGATTCATCAAGCTGCAGATCCCGGCGGGCCAGGCGAACCCGGCCCCGCCGGTGGGTCCTGCGCTGGGTCAGCACTCCGTGAACATCATGGAGTTCTGCAAGGCGTTCAACGAGCAGACCCAGCAGATGCAGGGCGACATCGTGCCGGTGGAGATCACGGTCTACGAGGACCGCTCCTTCACCTTCATCATGAAGACGCCGCCCGCGGCCCAGCTGCTGCTCAAGGCCGCAGGGGTCGAGAAGGGCTCGGGGACGCCCCACGTCTCCAAGGTCGGCAAGGTCACGCGCGAGCAGGTGCGCGAGATCGCCGAGAAGAAGATGCCCGACCTCAACGCGATCGACCTCGACGGTGCCACCAAGATCGTCGAGGGGACCGCGCGCTCGATGGGGCTCACCGTCGAGGAGTGATGCCGCCGACCGCCGTGCGCCACCACGCGCGCGGGGGCCGGCCCCGGACGTGGGAGACGGATGCCGCGTGCGCGGCCCGTCGCCTGGACCACGAGGAGAGACAACCGTGGCAAAGCGAGGCAAGAAGTACCGCGAGGCACTGCAGCGGATCGACCGTGAGCGTCTCTACGCGCCCAAGGCGGCCTTCGAGCTGCTCAAGGACGTCGACGCCGCCGGCTACGACACCACCGTCGAGTGCAGCTTCCGGCTGGGCATCGACCCACGCAAGGCGGACCAGATGGTCCGTGGCGCGGTCGGGCTGCCCAACGGCATCGGCAAGAACGTGCGCGTGGCCGTGGTCGCCTCCGGGGACAAGGCCACCGAGGCCCTCGAGGCCGGAGCGGACCACGCCGGCGGCGACGAGATCGTCGAGGCGCTCTCCGACGGCAGCCTCATCGAGGAGATCGACTCGGTGATCGCCACGCCGGACATGATGGGCAAGCTCGGCCGCCTGGGCAAGACCCTGGGCCCGCGCGGCCTGATGCCCAACCCGAAGTCGGGCACGGTCACCATGGACGTGGGCAAGGCCGTGAGCGAGATCAAGGCCGGCCGCGTCGAGTACCGCTCCGACCGCAACGGCAACGTCCACGCCGTGCTGGGCAAGCGCTCCTTCACGGCCGACGCGCTGACCGAGAACTACCTGGCCCTGCTCGACGAGATCCAGCGGCAGCGGCCCTCGGCGACCAAGGGCCGCTACATCCGCACGGTGGCGATCTCGACCTCGGCGAGCCCGAGCATCGCGCTCGACCCGTCCCGCGGCGATGCCGCGAAGGACGAGTCGGCCTAGCAGGGCCCACGCACCGGCCGGGCGGAGCGCGTGCAGCGCGTCTCGCCCGGCCGGACCCGAGCTCGCCCGGGGCCCAGCCGGGCGCTGTCGACGAGGAGGCGCGGTGGATCGCGGCGTCGAGGTTCTGGTGGCCTCGTGGGACGAGGGCCTGCGCGGACGGGTCGCGCTCGCGCTCGACGGGGACCGCTTCACGGTCGTCGAGGCCGCGACCACCGACGAGGCCGTGCAACGCGTCGCCGAGCGGCCGCCCGCCGTCCTGCTCGCCGACCTGCGCCTCGATGGACGGGGCGCGCTCGCGCTGGCGCGTGCCCTGCGGCGGCAGGCCGACACCGCCGGGGTGCGCGTGCTGGTGCTCGCTGAGCCCGGGGCCGAGCTGGGCGAGGACGCCGAGGTCGTCGACGGCGTGCTGGCCACGCCCTTCACGTCGCTGGCGCTGCTGCGCCGGCTGGAGTCGCTGCTCGGCGCCTGACCCCGGCCGAGTTCGACGGCACGCGAGCGACCCGATACGCTTGCGAGCCTCAAGCCGAAGACCGCTGGATGTCCGCGCATGCGGACCGAAGGCCGCGGCGGCACGCGAGTGCTCCGCGCATCCCGCGCAGGTTGTGTTCTCCAGTCGTTCCCCTGCTGCCCCTCGGGCGCGGATCCGGGACGTTGGCGTGCCCCCTGCGCGATGCGCGAGGGGGCGTTGTCGTGTCTGCGGCCCTTCGCGCACCCCCGGTGGTCACGACGAACACGGAGGACGACGTGGCCCGGCCCGACAAGGTGGCGGCCGTCGAGGAGGTCAAGCAGAACCTCTCCGACAGCGCCGCGACCCTGCTGACCCACTACCGCGGCCTCTCGGTCACCGAGCTGCAGCAGCTGCGCGCCGAGCTGCGCAAGGCCAACGCGAGCTACCGCGTGATCAAGAACACGCTGTCGAAGCGCGCGATGGCCGAAGCCGGCATCGACGGCCTCGACGACATGCTCGAGGGCCCCACCGCGCTGGTGTTCTGCGAGGAGGACCCGGTGGGTCCGGCGAAGGCGCTCAAGGCCTTCTCCAAGGACCACCCGGATCTGATCGTGCGCGGCGGGTACCTCGATGGCGAGGTGCTCGACGAGGCCGGGGCGATCAAGCTCGCCGACCTCGCCAGCCGTGAGGAGCTGCTCGGCCAGCTGGCGGGCCTCATGCACGGCGCCCTGGCCAACACCGCGCGCCTGCTCAACGCCCCGCTGGAGCAGCAGGCCCGCCTGCTGCAGGCGCTGGTCGACGACGGTGGCCCCCAGGGCGCCGAGTCGCCCCAGGAGCAGGCGGACGCCGCCGAGGAGTCGCCGGAGGCCGAGGCGCCCGCCGGCGAGTCGGATGCGG
>SKLC01000044.1 GCA_007123425.1 Nitriliruptoraceae bacterium | reverse complement strand
GTGACGCGCTGACGGTGGCCGACGAGATCGGGGCCTTCGCGGAGCTGACCGGCTCCACCGAGCCGTATGCGTCCGCGCTCGCGCAGGAGGGCGTGATCTCGGTCTCGGGCATCCACTTCCCCCGGGCCTACCACGACCAGCACCGGCCGCTGAAGTGGAGCACCTTCACCGACTGCTCCACGGTGGTCGAGGCCGCCGCGGAGTGGGCCGTCCAGCGCCTGTTCGGTCGACCGGCTGCGCATGCCGGGGACCCGCAGCTGCGTGAGCGCGAGCGTGAGGTCGTCGCGCTCGGCCCCGAGAACCCGATCTATCAGCAGTGCGTCGACGACGCGGAGCGCGTCTACGCCGAGCACGGCCACGAACGGCCCCACCTCATCAACTACGCGATGGACATCCCCACGATGTCGAACCAGGCGGCCAACATCATCGCGCAGCTCCAGGAGCGGGGCGCGACCACCGTCCAGGCCTTCGTCGACCCGGTGATGGCGATCTTCCTCACCGCCCGCGCCTCGGAGCAGGACTACTTCCCGGAATGGATCATCAGCGGAGCGGCCTACATGGACCAGGACGTCCTCGGTCAGCTCCAGCACCAGCCGCAGTGGGCCAACGCCTTCGGGATCAGCTTCGCGGGCCAGAGCCAGCCGCAGCAGGCCTCCTTCGGCTACCACGCCTACAAGCAGGTGCGCGACGACGAGCCGGCGTTCGCGGTCGACGCCATCTACCAGGCGATGTACCTCCTCGCGATCGGCATCCAGGGCGCGGGCCCGGAGCTGACCCCCGAGACCTTCGAGCAGGGGATGTTCGACTACCCGGGAGGCACCGGGCCCTACGGGACATGGAGCTTCGGCCCCAGCAACTACACCGCGACCCAGGACTTCCGCGAGGTCTACTGGGACCCCGAGGCCGCGTCGCTCTACAACAACGAGCCCGGGGCCTGGGTCGAGACCGACCCCGGCACGCGCCTCGAGCGGGGCGCGATCCCCGACGGCGCGCCCCGCCTGCCCGAGGGCCAGTGACGATGAACAGGACCGGACCATGCACGAGCGGGATGACCCCCTGCCTCCGACCCCCGCAGCGGGGGCGCCAGCGCCCGGATCGCGGCCGGCGGCCGCCGCCGACGTCGCCGTGCTGCACGAGGAGCACGTCGCCTCGCTCGCCGAGCGGCTCGAGCACGACCTCCGCGTGGAGGAGCACACGGCGCAGCGCATCCTCGACGCTGCCCGACGGCGCTTCGCCCTCGTCGGGATCCGCCGGACCACCATGGACGACATCGCCGCCGAGGCCGGGGTGGGGCGGGCGACGCTGTACCGACGCTTCGCCGGCCGCGACGACGTCGTGCTCGCGACCGTGGCGCGGGAGTTCCAGGGATTCGCCCACGACGTGGACGCGCGCATGCGCGCGCTGGACGACCCCCGGGACCGGTTCGTCGAGGGCTTCGTCGCCATCGTCCGGGCGGCTCGCACGCACCCGCTGCTGCAGCGCCTGCTCGAGATCGAGCCCGATCTCGTGCTGCCCTTCCTCACCACGCAGGGGGCGCTGCTGCTGCGGTTCAACCGCTCCTTCCTCGCCGAGCACCTGGCGGCTGGACAACGTGCCGGGCTGCTGCGGGCGGAGCTCGACCCCGACCTGGTCGCCGAGCTGATCGTGCGCCTCTGCCACTCGCTGCTGCTCAGCCCGTCGGGCCTGATCGACGCCGACGACGACGAGTCCCTGCGGTCGCTGGGGCGGCGCTACCTGGCCCCGGTGCTCTTCGCGCGTCCGGCAGCGGACTGAGCGCGCGCGGCCTCCGACGCCCTGGGACGACAGCCGACGAGCCGTGCCCTGACCTGACACGACCCCGATGCGTTCCGCGACCCGAGGATGGACGATGACGCACGCAGAGCAGGCCCCCCGCGCGACGGCGGCTGACCCGGAGGAGCGCCCCCTGCTGGGTGCCGCGCTGGTGGCGGGGACGGCCAACGTGATCATGCAGCTGGCCCACCCGGCGGTCGGCTACGGGGTCGTGGAGAGCCCCGTGAAGAGCGGGTCGATCATGCACAGCCCCGCCAAGCGCACCCGTACGACGCTGACCTACCTGGCGGTCGCGATGCGTGGGACCGACGAGCAGAGGCGGGCCTACCGCAAGGCGGTCAACCGCTCCCACGCACAGGTGCGCTCGGGTCCGTCGAGCCCGGTGGCGTACAACGCCTTCGATCCCCGGCTGCAGCTGTGGGTCGCCGCCTGCCTGTACAAGGGGGTCGAGGACGCGCACGCCGCGTTCGTCGGCGACCTCGACGATCAGACGCGCGACGAGCTGTACGCGGGGGCGGCGACGCTGGGGACCACCCTGCAGGTGCCCGAGGAGATGTGGCCACGGGACCGCGAGGCGTTCGAGGAGTACTGGCAGCAGGGGCTCGAGCAGATCCACATCGACGACACCGTCCGGGAGTTCCTGCTCGCCCTCGTCGGCATGCGCTTCGCCCACACCCCGGTGCGCGTGCTCTTCGGCCGCTTCCACCGCTTCATGACGATCGGGTTCCTGCCGCCTCGCTTCCGGCAGGAGATGCGCCTGCCGTGGGCCCCGCGACAGCAGCGGCGCTTCGAGCGCGTGGTCGCCGTGATGCGGGCGATCGTGCAGCGTCAGCCGCGCGTGGTGAAGGAGTTCCCCTTCAACCTCTACCTGCGCGACGTCGACCGGCGCATCCGCAAGGGCATCCCGCTGGTCTGACGCCGTGCCCGGGGGCCGCAACGGCATCCCGCTGACGTGATGCAGGGTCGAGCAGGACGGTGCCGGGCCGAGCGGCGCCTACATCCGCTCGTCCTCCGGGAGTTCGTCCACGAGATCGCGCAGCTCCATCGCGATGTCGTGGACGAAGCGGTAGACGGTGGCGTCCGCCAGGCGGTGCAGCAGCAGCTTGTCTGCACCGGCGCCGATCGCGCCTCCAGGGGGATCGTAGGTCCCGGTCAGCTCGATCTGGGTCAGCGGCGGATCGAAGCTGAGCGCCACGATGTCCAGCCGGGCCTTGAGCGTCGGGAACAGCAGCCGTCCGCGCTCGGCGCGCCAGCGGATCGGCACGCTGGAGCGGGTCAGCTGGGCCGGCTCGAACTCGCCGACGAGCACCTCGACGTCCTTGGCGACGTCGAAGCCGCCGAGGTTGACCTTCAGCGTGCGCGAGAGGTTGCCGGCCTCCTGCGCGACGTCGTCGGTGGCGTGCTGGAGGACGGCCTGGGCGTTCTCGGCGAACAGGCGGCTGGCCAGGTCGAAGGGAACGTCGACGTAGGCGTAGGCGTGCAGCTCGCGGGTCATGCGCACCTCCCGGTGCCTCGATCCTAGGCGCTGGCGGCTCCGGGTGAGCGCGCGAAGGCGGCCACGACCTCGACGTGGTGGGTCATCGGGAACAGGTCCAGCGGCAGGGCGTCGAGCAGCCGGTAGCCGGCCTCGGTCAGCGCCCGTGCATCCCGTGCCAGCGCCGCGACGTCGCAG
>SKLC01000007.1 GCA_007123425.1 Nitriliruptoraceae bacterium | reverse complement strand
CCCGCGAGATCGCCGCCGAGCTCGGCCTGACCTCCCGGATGGTCGCCGCCGACGTCGAGGAGGTGCACGACAAGCTCGGCGTGCGCACCCGTGCGGGCGTGGCCCTGTTCGCGATGCATCACGGCCTGCTGGCCTGACGCCGGCGTTCCGGCGCTGGCCCGCCCCGGCACGCAGCTCGCCGGCCCGGGCCGGGCGCGGGGGTCAGACCCAGATCGTGCTGGGCGTGGGGGCCTCCGGTGCGAAGGTGGCCAGCAGCATCGAGATCGCGTTGAAGACGAGGTGGGCGATGATCGGCGCGATCAGGGAGCCGGTCCAGCGCCGCAGCCAGGTGAACAGGTAGCCCAGCAGGCCCAGCGCGAGGAACATCGGCGGCGAGGCCAGCGTCTCGATGTGGATGGCCGAGAAGATCGCCGACTGGACGAGCGCGGCCGCCTGCCAGGGCCACCGCCGCGCGAGCACGTCCTGGAGCACCCCGCGGAAGATGATCTCCTCGACCACGGGGGCGACGAAGACGGCGATGAGCCCGAGCACGAGGGCGACGGCGGGGTCGCCCATGAGGTCGAAGATCTCCTGCTCGGGCGGCTCCTGCCCGGTGAGCCAGACCAGCAGGCCGACCACGAGCTGGACGAGCAGGAACCCGCCGAGCGCGCCGCCGGCGCCGATCAGCCCGGCCAGCCAGCCCGAGCGCGGCCGGTGGCCGGTCATCCACGTGGGGTGCCAGGCCCGGCGGAAGCGCAGCCACAGCCAGGTGCCGACCACGACCGCGATCCAGCCCAGGATCGCCGAGCCGGCGATGAACAGCCGGGCGCTGCCCTCGAGGTCGTCGGCGAACAGCAGGCCCGGCAGGATCGCGATGCCGGCCAGCAGCTGCCCGCCCAGGATCCACAGCGGCAGGATCGTGGCGTCGAGCGCCGAGGGGCGGGGCTTGGCGGGCTGCCCACCGCCCGGGCCCGCCGGGGGCGGTGCTGCCGGCGCGCCCGGCGGGGGCACGGTGGGCCGTGGCGACGTGCCCGCCGCGGGAGGTGGGGGCGGCGGGGGATCGTCGTGGTCGGTGGGACGGCGTGGCTGCTGCGGGTCCACGTGGGGGCGCGCCTCGGGATCGCGGGTCGAGCACGGTACCCGGATGTGGGTCTAGGGTTCGTCCCGGCCGGGGGCGAGGGCCGTCCTGCGGGCGCGATCGGAGTGTTGATGATCCTGGTCACCGGGACGCTGCCGCTGCAGCCGTCACAGAAGGACGCCGCGCTGGACGCCGTGCGGGAGGTCCAGCGCCACACCCGCTCGGAGCCGGGCAACCACGCCTACGAGTTCGCGCTCGACATCGACGACGACCATCGGCTGCGCATCCACGAGGAATGGGCGTCCGACGAGGCGCTGAACGAGCACATGGCCAGCGCCCACTTCGCCGCCTTCCTCGAGCGCATCGGCGACAAGCTCGCCGGCGCCCCCGAGGTCGTGCGGTGGGACGGCGCCACGTCGCGGCCGCTGTTCGAGTAGCCGCCCCGCAGCGGGGGCACCCGCGGTCACTCCGGCGGCCGCCACCAGCCCTCGGCCCGGAGGTGGGCGAGGATGTGGTCGGCCGCGTCGGTCGGGGCGATGTCGCTGGTGTCGATCGTCAGCGCCGGGTGCTGCGGGATCTCGTAGGGGGCGTCGACGCCGGGGAGGCCGGTGAGCTCCCCGGCGCGGGCGCGGGCGTAGAGGCCCTTGCGGTCGCGGGCCTCGCAGACCTCGAGCGGCGTGGCCACGTGGACCAGAAGGAAGCCGCCGCCGGTGGCCTCGACGAGCCCGCGGACGGCCGCGCGGCTGTCGTCGGACGGGGCGATGGGGGCGCAGATCGCGACGCCGCCGTGCTTGGTGATCTCGCTGGCGACGTACCCGAGGCGGCGCACGTCGAGGTCGCGGTCGCGCTGTGAGGAGCCCAGCTCGCTCGACAGGTGCCGGGCCACCAGGTCGCCGTCGAGCAGGCTGACGGTCCGCCCGCCGGCCTCCAGCAGGCGGCCGCGCAGCACCTTGGCGATCGTGGACTTGCCCGAGCCCGACAGCCCCGTGAGCAGGACGGCCAGGCCCCGGTGGGCCCGGGGTGGGAGCCGCTCGTGGACCACCGCGGCGATCTCCTCGGGGACCTCGGAGCTCGGGTCGGGGAAGGTCCCGTGACGGGTGGCGATCAGCTGCCGCCGGGTGGGGTCGTCGCCGGCCGGGTCGCTGGTCACCTCGGTGCGCGTCGCCACCTGCTCGGCGGGGACGCAGACCGGGACGATCGCCAGCTCGTCGGCGATGGCCTGCAGGTGCTCCTGGGCCGGGTGGGCACCGAAGAGGGTCGGCACGTCCTCGCTGTCGTGGGGGCTCGCATGCCAGGGGCCGACCAGCAGGTGCGTGGCCCCGTGGTTCTGCCGCACGAGCGCGTGCAGCTCCGCCTCCCGCGGGCCGGAGAGGCGTGCCGCGAGCGGGACGGCCGCCAGCTCGACCGTCAATCCCTGCTCGCGCAGGCGCGCCGCGACGAGCCGGGCGAGCCGGATGCGCGTGAACCGGCCGAGGTCCAGCGACTCGGCGGGCCCCACGGTGGGGTGCAGCAGCACCACCGCGTCGAGGTCGAGGGTCGCGGTGTGGATGGAGGCGAGCTGCTCCGAGGTGGGAATGCCCCGCAGGTGGACCGCGAGCACCGCGCGAGCTCCGTGGGCGTCGAGCCGCTCGCGCACCCGGGCGGGCTCGAGCCGGACGTCCTGCAGGTCGTGGTGCGCGGGCAGCGCGAGGACCTCGACGGGGCCGCCCACCCGCATCGCGCCCGAGCGGCGCAGCAGCGCCGCGACCTCGGGGTGCGCCGGATCGTCGGACCCCAGCAGGCGCATCGCCTCGGCGTGCCGGTTGGGGCGCCAGCGGGAGGTCACCTCCATGGTGGCCAGCAGCGTGCCCTCGGCGTCGCGCAGGGCCAGGCGACGGTGGTCGTCGACCGCGTTCGCGACGCCGGCGTCGACGTCGAGGACGATCGGCACGGGCCACCGGTGCCCGTCGGGGAGCCGCCCGGAGCCCAGGATCGAGGTCTGCTCCTCCTCGGTGGCGAAGCCGCGCAGCGGGGCGTAGGCACCGGTGGCCAGCAGCTCGAGGTCCGCGGTCTGCAGCTCCGTCAGCGTCCAGGACGGCCAGGTGCGGGCGGCGGCCTCGAGCTCGGCAGCGCGGCGCGCGTCGACGCGCAGGTCGACCTGCTCCCCACCGTGCCAGGGACGAGAGACGGTCATCGACATCCCGCACCGCCTCCCGGTCGTCACCTTCCCGCGCCCGCCGGGGCCCGGCACACGACCCTAGCGCGGGGCGGTGGGGCGGGTGGCCACGAGGTCGCCCCATCCCCGAGGAAGCGGATCATGCGCCGTGCTCGCGACCCTCGCCTCCGGCGAGGAGCGCCGTGTCAGCGGCGGTCGTGGGGCCGTCCCGGGGCGCTGCCCGCGGGCTCGGCGGAGCCCGGCCCGTGCGAGGCGGCGGG